>NZ_JBSVWN010000042.1:0-56036 GCF_054071325.1 Pseudomonas sp. SDO5215_S409
AAAGCGTCTATGGCTCGGCTGTCGAAACATAGTGGCCTACTTCAGACCATCCTTAAGGGCCATGGAGCCCTTTCACAGGCGTTGTCGATTGAAGAAAATTTGGACCCACAGAAGTCCACATTTAAAAAATTTCGTTGCCGCGCTGTACGTACAAACCCTACGTACAAAGCGGTAACAAAAAAGCCCCGCAGACCTTGATCTGTGGGGCTTTTCGAATGATGGCGGAGAGATAGGGACTTTCCGAATCATACCCTGCAGCCCTTTAAAACCAAGCAATACAGACAACAAAAGCGATTTTGCTACAAATTTTTGCTACAAATAAAATAAAAAATCCGCTACCTTTTCGGCATCAACACCCAAGGCTCAGGGGCGAAAATGGCAAGCGACAACCTAGTTCTACGGTCAGGAAATTGGCACGTCCGCCTAAGCATCCCGAAGGACGTTAGGCACATCCTGAACCGAACCGAGTTCACCGAGTCACTGAAGACCGGGAGCAAGCCAGAAGCTCAGGTGAAAAAATTAGCGTTCCTACAAATCTGGAAGCAGTCGATAGCAAACGCTAGGAGACTCGTTGCGGGGCCAACCCCTGACGAACTGTCAGAAAAGTCCTATGACATTTCGAAGCTGATAGAAACTCGGCAGCAGGCAGGCTTGATGAACATCGTCACCAGCAACCAAACCGATGAGCTAGACCTATCGTTCAGCCGTGAGAAATTCGACCAAATTGAGATCCACACTTGCGATCTCATCTCAAACGCTCAACCATGGAAATCCCCGCAGGAAGCGTTTGAATCCGATTTTGACGCAGAAGAAGAACTCCCCTACGTCGAATTTATGAAATTCAAGGCGAAGTGGTACGAGCTAGGCGAAGAAATATCGCTTGAAAGAAAGATAGAAAGGTTCAACGATTGGATTCGGCTTAATAAAGTAATGCAGCACTATATTATGACTGTTTCCCGCCCAATGAGCGTTGGCAGCATTGAAGAAATAAAGTCAATTATTGAAAACCCAAAACACTACAAAATCAAGTCACCTATTACAACGAACAGAATCACGTCATTTGAAGCGTATCAGGCCAAGACCAAGGGAATCATCCAGAAGACAGTAGATACACAGGCAAAACGCTTGAAATTGATAAATGCTTGGCTTGAGGCAGAGCAACGCGACCTCAACCATGAAAGCATTGCCAGCTATCTCGATACTCTCGACCTTTCTATTAAGACCAAAAAGCAATACCTATTCGCGGGGTCAAGCTTTTGGAAGTGGGCCATCAAGCACGACGAAAATTTTAAAAAGTTGCACCGCGACCAGCAATCCCCCTTTGAAAAGCACGATTTCCCAGTCAACCGCAGCAAAAGGAACGATGGATCAATGGAAAGGAAGGCATTCACACCGGAAGACGTTACAAAACTCTATGAAGCAGCAAAAGCCACAAAAAACCGTGAAATCCTCACAGACCTAATTCTTTTAGGTGCTCACACCGGAGCACGAATTGAAGAGCTTTGTCAGCTTCAAACCCAAGACATAGTTACCGAGGAAGGCATTCAATGCTTCTACTTCTATGATGGGAAAACTGCCGCCAGTGAGCGACATACCCCGATACACCCCGCAATCAAGGCAACTGTAGAAAAATTGATCCGTAATTCAAAAGACGGTTTTTTGATTAACTCACCTGCAGGAAACAAATACGGAAACCGCTCCGATGCACTCAGTAAACAATTTGGCAGATTAAAAACCACACTTGAATATAACAGCCAATTTGTTTTCCACAGTTTTCGGAAGACCGTTATCACTCAATTACAACGTGCCGACGTGCCCGGAATACTCATCGCATCAATCGTCGGACATGAGACCGGAACCATCACATTTGACGTGTATAGTGCAGGACCAAGCCCGAAGCAAAAACACGAAGCAATATCAAAACTAAAATACAAGCTAAAAATCTAAAATCGCAAGCGTTACACGTTAAAACCCAGAACAACAATCAAAGGCTCCTAAGCTCTTACCCACCAGAAGAGCTTTTGACCTACCAGAAAGAAGCCTTAACCTTCTAACAACCCTCGCATAATGCACGCCCCTGCACACGCCTCATGTATACGCACGCATACGCTTGCGTCTTTAGTTATCAATGTATAGATATCAAATATAATAGATAACAACAATAAAGATTACTAACACGCACATACACATACGCAAGCACAAACAGCCTACTAACTTGATAAAAATTTAATCTATGGTAAAATTACTACAAGGGCAATGAGCAAAGCGATATGAAGCACTTATCAATTATCAACCCTTTGGTTACAACTTCACACTTTTGCTTCGCAAAAGATGAGAAGTGGTAACGCCGGGCCAAAGGGTGCCCCTTTGGATACCCAAGAGCAAAGCAAAAGCATCTCGCTGAAATTTAGGAGTAAAAAATAACAACTACTGAGGGTTAAATGAGCAATGAAATCAAAAGCACAACAATGCTATATAAGAGACTTAATTTTTCAGTCTCTACACTTAAAAAATTAGGCAAATCCTTAAAGCATTCCTTGCGTGTTCACAGCAAAGAAGAAAAGAAAATCCAATGGGATGAAGACCTCTCCCATAACAATATATTTATAGTCAATGGCAAGCCTGTGCCAATGAATGAGGCGTCGGCCTTGTCATTCATTAAAGACACACTAACGCCTTTTCATCTGGTCAATAGAAGCAAAGAGCAGAGAAAAGAAGACATAGAAACCAAAGGCAAATATAAATACAAAATCAAGAAAATTATTAAAGATGAGGCAGGCCACCCCATAGCCGCCTACCTTGATGATCTGATAGACCGTGGCGATTACATCGACGGCGAACAGGTCAAAGAAGATTTTGAAGCCTTCGAGGTCAGCAGAAAAGCCCAGAAGCTCAAAAGCGTCCAAAACTACATAGACCTACACAACACCATCACCCAAGCAGAAAAGCCGCTGGATGGCCGTAAAACAGTTATCCAAGAGGCTTTCTTCAAATTCCCCATGCACAACCAAGTAGACCTACCGGCTGAATTTTATGTTTCAGCCATTCAGGACTTTTATGCCAAATATTTTCCCGACTATAACGTCCTATTGACGGTTTACCACGGCGATGAATTAGAGGGAGGTAAAAATAAGATTGGTGACCATCCTCATATTTTTATCGACTGTAAAAACAAAAGAACGGGCGAATATGACCTGACAGAACAACAAGCCGTGCTTGCCAATAAAGTCATTAAACATGTTGAGTTTTTCAAGAGTTACACGCCTGTAAACACCAAGCAACAGACATATCAGGAGAGCCAAATAATAGGCGAAGCGTTGCAGGAGCTATTTTACAAGCACATAAATAAAAAATTCAAAAATGAAAATATTCCGCTTGTAGCTAATAGATTGGAACAGACCAAAGAAAACCTTGAACTTAGAAAGAAAATCAGGCTTGAAAGTAAGAAAGCCAAAGAAGATAGGGCATTTAACCTTTATACATTGCGACAAGAGCAACTTGAAGATAAACAAAATAAACTTGAGGAAGTCTCAATAGAAATCGAGAACAAGCAACAAACAAAAGGCACGATTGACCAAGAAATACGCCAAGGGCAACAAATCAGCCTTAATTTACAAATAAAGATTGAAAAGTCCGAAACACATTGGGGCAAAAGGCTCGCCCAATTTGACAGCAAAATCAAAGAAAACACGATAACCCTTAGCACCCTCACGCAAAAACGAATAGATATTCAGCAAGACATTACACAGCTACAAAATAAAAAAGTAGAGCTAGGGAAGAACTTCAAAACAGAAAAAGACAAATTACAAAAAAACCTAAATGATTTAAAAGGAAAAGTGACAGCAGAATCGACAAAGCACAAAAGAATTAAGCAAGCCATAACGATACTTGATGAAAAACTAGAACCACTAATCCATAAATTTGACGTAAAGGTGGATAAGGTTCTTCATGCAAATAGAATGCATGAGAACACAGAAACCCTGTATCAAGAAATGAAAGAAAACATCTTACAAACCGCTAAATACATGGGAAAAGAAAAGCGACACGACTACCTATGGTCTGTTAAAGAGCAGCTTGAAGAAAAAGGACTAGACCCTGATATGGTTAATTTTGGCTTTAAAGAAAAGGTCCAGCTATTCATATCCGACGCATTCACCAGTACCCAAATAATAGAATTTGATAAACAGGAAGCCGCAGACGCAAAGGCAGCGAGAGAAAGAAGAAGTTTATACAAGAACAAATAAAAGCCCCATTACAGGGCTTTTTTACTTAGTACGTAAGAAGCAATCGGTCTGTAACCAAGTGATCTTCTAAACTCTTACCATCCATTTGAAAACGTTTAAGCATCGAACGGCCAACATTGATAAATACTTCTTGCTCAAACAAACCATCAGGAACATCCACATCACACAACTTCTTTCCTGAAAATTTTGTTCCGTCAATACTCAACGCAACATAGACACCACGACGCTTACACTCTTCTATTTTATTGAGCAAGCGGCTGAGCGAGAAAGACTGGGCACCATATAAAATTGTTTGACTATCAACATAAGGAGGGTCGCAATAAATCAAATCCCCTTGTTTTGCTTTATCCATCGACTCTTCAAAATCACATAAGAAAAATTCAACGCCTTTTGTTCTTTCGCTCCACAAATCAACCCTATGAGAAAACTTTTCAGGCGGCATAGGATTATGTGCCCCGCAAGGGGTAGACATAAAACCGTCTTTTTTCCGAAACCTCACAACACCGCCATAGCAGGTGCGAAGGATAAAAACCAGATCAGCACCATTAGGAGAAGCATTATAAGAATCCAGAACCTTCTTATAGGCTTCTTTTTTCCCTAGTATAGCGACTAGCTCATGTCGTTCCTGATACCATTTTTTAAGCGACTCTTTATCCTTATGCAACGCGGTCCATATCTCTACAAGTGGAGGAAACACGTCACTTGCTATCGCTTTGTTTGGACTTAAAGTACCAAGGACACCCCCACTTCCTAGAAACGGTTCAAAATATGTGCCGTAATGTTGAGGGAAATAACTAATAATATCTTCAGCTTGTTTTTGCTTATTTCCTACCCATTTTAGTAGTTGGCTTTTAAAAGCTTGGGTTTTTAAAGAAGGGGGTTTCACGGCCTCTTTCTCAAAAAGATCTCTCTGTATTTGCCCCAATGCGACGTCCTCCAACCTGATCAATATTCTGATTTTGAATATCGTACCAGATATTTTATATTCGGTAAATGGCCAAAATGCATAGATATCACTTAATTCTTCGCCAATATCGTCTTGAGTCTGGACTTACTCAAGCACAACTTGCTGAACGAATCAATGAAACACAATCGTTTGTGAGTAAATACGAAAGTGGCGAGCAGCGATTAGATTTATATGAGCTAGAAAAAATTTGCGACGCCATTGGGGTGCCGTTGATGGATTTTATAGGGAAGTATCTTGAAAGCTGATATCCGTTTTCTAAGCCAATCTAGAGAGTTTTGGGCTAATGTTCGCACCATTAGTCAGGGAGTCGGTTATACAGACAAAGGTACGAAAACCATTCTGATACCAAACCGACAACAGCTTCACAAAGCTTTCGACAAGCTTGACTTGTCGCTCGCACACATTGAAGACACCCACGGAAACCTCACCCAGTTTGGTAACGTGCTAATCGACTATTTTACTTACCGCTCTGAAATCCTGAACAATGTTGTTCGTCTCAATTTGATGAACAAAGACGAAGCGGAAGAGCTTTTCAATCAGCTTCATGATCAATTGCGACCTACTTGCCCGCTACCTCTTAACAAGCAGAAGGCCGAAAAGAAAAATTACGCCTTTCTTACCGGCATGGTTAATATGTTGGTGGACGCTAATATCGGCTCATATTCTTGCGACTACGACCCAAGAAGCTTAACCACAGTTACCCATAATCGTATGCCACTAAGAACCCTATCACGTAGGGTTGATGGTGCTTTTCCTGCTGTAATCAACCCCATCGCAATATGGGAAATCAAAGAATATTATTACACTACTACTTTCGGCAGCCGTGTTGCTGACGGCGTGTATGAGTCTCTATTAGACGGCATGGAACTCACGGAATTAGAACAAGCAGGACATCAAAAAATTCATCATATGCTAGTAGTTGATGACTATTTTACTTGGTGGGAGTGCGGTCGCTCGTACCTGTGCAGAATCATAGATATGCTGCATATGGGGTATATTGATGAAGTAATTTTTGGCCGCGAAGTTGTTCACAGGCTTCCGGTTCTTGTCAACGAATGGAAACAACAGCTTTCAGCACGCCCAAGCTCTATTTAACCAAAATTTAAAGACAAAAAAGCCTGCTTAATTGCGGGCTTTTCACCATCCGAGTTTGACAAACCTCGAAAGTGTGGCAACTTGAAAGGAGCAGAAAAAGAAAACCACCTTGGGGAAGGTGGCGAAGGATACTACTACAATATTTTAAAAACTTTAATCAACACAACCATTTAACCACCATAAAAATTATTGTCAAGTCATCTCCCAAGGTTTTCTTTTTCTAAATAACTATTAGAAGAGGATAACAATGGGATGCATAAAACTATTTGAGGACTACTTACCAAGAAGACCTTACCACGCCGACGACTTAACTAACGGCTTAAAAATCAACAAAAAAGAAAAAGCAAAACTTGCACGACTTATACAGCCGAACGGCCCAACGCATAGATATTGGATGGTTTTTGACTTAGACCGAGCCGATGCCGGTATGCACTGGGACAACGTTGGGGCACCAGCTCCGAACCTAATAGCTCGAAATCCAGCCAATGGGCACGCTCATTTGCTCTACCTGTTACAAACCCCTGTCCGAACCGCAATCGACGGCAAAACCGCACCTTTACGCTACGCAGCAGCCGTTGAGGCTGGCTTGCGTAGTCGCCTAGGAGCAGACAGAGGCTATTCCGGCCTGATCTGTAAGAACCCGATCAATTCCCACTGGATAGTGACCCAATGGCAGGCCGATCCATACACCTTGGACTATTTGGCTGACTACGTTGATTTAACGCCGGAAAAGGCCAGAGAGAAGCCCGTAGAGGATTACGGCTTGGGTCGCAACTGTATGCTTTTCGATGAGTTAAGGGCGTGGGCATACAAAGCCATCCGCCAAGGCTGGCCCGACTACAACCAATGGTTAAACGCTTGCCTTGACCGTGCCACTGGCTACAACGTCAATTTTTCTACACCGCTGGATATGTCTGAGGTTAAACACACAGCAAAGAGTGTAGCGAAGTGGACGCATAGAAACTTTAACCGTGACTCTTTTGGCGATTATGTCGCCAGAACTCACACAAGCAGAATACAGGCAATAAGGGGAAAGAAAGGCGGCAAAGCCAACGGAAAGACAAAAAGAGAACAAGGTATCCTATTACTAAAATCAGGAGCAACAGTACAAGAAGTTATGAGGCAGATGGCTGTTGGACGAGCAACCGCATACAGATGGTCAAAGCAGATATAACATTATAATCTGTCTCAAAAGCCTATATCAGATAATAGCACCCGGTGAGGGTGTTTCATCTTCCTTTCCTTTCCTTCCCCTTCCTCCCCGTATCCCCCACATATACATACACCGCCCCAGCGATATCGATATAACGCACGGAATTGGTTAAAATCGGTGTTCTTCCACTCCGTTGATACAACGACACTAAACCACACCACTACACGCCTAAAATAGCCAAATGCGTTACACCTCGCAGCATTATGGTTAGTGTAAAAAGCCTATATCAAAAACAGTCCAAAACAGCGTTAACCACTCAACCCAATACTTCCATAGGTTGGGAGATATGTCCCCCAACCGATATGTATGTATACATACATATCAAATTTCTCTCCTGATGAAAATTTCACACTTTTCAAAATTCATCAAAATGGGTGAATATCACTCACTGGGCTGATAAGCCTAAATATCCCGAAAGCGATTTGGGGCAGTAACCAAAAATCGACTTTTTACAAAAATTATTTTCTTGAAAAAATTGCCGTGAAAATTTAACGTTTTCATCGAATTTTTTAGATATTTAATTTTTTAACCATTGAATTATGGCTTATTTACAGCAAAAATCCTTGTCAATAGCAAAACGAAAATAAATATAAGGTCGGACGTTAATGAGCAAATAGGGTTCAACCCTAAGCAAATCACTTAGTTGATATTTGCCACAAAGCAGAACAAAAAACGACACTGCAAAAACTCAAAAATCGCTCTCAAATTAATTTCACAAAAAAATGTGGGGATTGGTGACGTTAAAATTTCAAAAAAATCGAAAGCAGCCAATTTCCTACAATATATATCCCGGAAGCAAAACCTGAAATAGTTGAAGGTTCGGAGATATGACCTTGAAGCATTGACATACATTAAACCTATGGTATTGGTATTATAACAACATAGGATTTCTAATTATGAACAGGATGGAATATGCAGGAAAAATAGGCGGTATGGTTGGTGGTTTTAAAAGACGTGAGCGTCAAAAGTTTTTAATTATGTTTGTAAAACTAATAGAAATGGATGAGCTTCATGATATCCGAATGACCTCAAACCTTGCCAAAAAGCTGATAGCAGCGTTTTCAGGCTGCAAATCAATATCCAACGATGCTCTCATTAAAGAGTTTGCTAGAAGCGGGAACAGTGTCAAACAACAAAACCTTGATATGATTGTCCATTCATTAGTAGCACGATGGCAAGACCTCTATGAAGAACAGTGGAAAGAAGCAAAAATAAAAATAGACCTTGAAGCCGACGAATACAAACAATCCGTTATCGAAAAGCTGGA
This sequence comes from Pseudomonas sp. SDO5215_S409, assembly GCF_054071325.1. Lineage (NCBI taxonomy): Bacteria > Pseudomonadati > Pseudomonadota > Gammaproteobacteria > Pseudomonadales > Pseudomonadaceae > Pseudomonas > Pseudomonas sp. SDO5215_S409. The sequence goes on from NZ_JBSVWN010000042.1 coordinate 8,787, forward strand.
CATTAAACTATAAATATATGTAAAGCCCCACTTTACATACTTATACCCGTGAAGCTATTTTCGCTTTGCGGACATACTCATTCCTACACCGCAGGAAATTCATTACCCTATGCTTCACGGACATATATCCTACTCCCACAGAGTAGAATATGCCGACTACTTTTTCGCTTGTTCTAGACAGCCGTATGTTCAAGGATACATCCCCGAACCTTTAGTTATACCTCACTACGATACATACACTTTTATTGTTTGTCTTTTATGTTATTGTAAATATAAGAACATAAATAGAAACCATGACACATGAACTAAACAAAAGACAAAAAGGTTTAACTCTTTTCGAGACGCTTCTTTCACTTTCAATCGTAATGGCCCTTGTCGTTAGCTTCCTATATTGGTATCTGGAGCAGCAGCGAGAGCAGCAAGCCACTATCTTCGGAAAAGATATAGTTTCCATCATTACCGCCTTTGACAAACGTATCCACCTCGATGGCTGGGACATTGATAACTTCAAGAATGGCCGCGAGTGGAGCGGTTCCCCGGCCATCCTTGAAATGCTAAATAATGAATTTATCGCCAAAGATTCCACTTGCGGAAACCCGAAGAGCTGGGTGCCTGTATTATCTAAAGAAAAATCAACTCAACTACTTCCTTGTAAATTCTGGTCAAAGGTTCCGTATGACTTCATTGCGAAAGCAAAAATAACCCCAGATGAAGAAGGTTTTATAAAAAATTACAAGGTCATTTTTCAACCTAAAAATTTAAAATCATTTTCCGACAATTTCCGTTATTACAACAGGGCCAAAATTGCCGCCAATGCTAATGACTCTTTAAACGTAACAGGCGGTCATCAGTTTTATTTTGCTGCACTCTCCGACCCAGCTACAAAAATAACCAATACTGAATGCCTCGCGTTAAAGGCGGATTGCACGTTGGTCGCCACCTACGACCGTGAGGGCGGTAACGAGTATTTAAGAGTAGATGGCACAAATTCAATGCTAGGATCAGCCGTTGCTTTTAAAGAGTCCAAAGGGCATAACAGGCTTCGCTGTATCAAATGGGAAAAGAATACAAGCAGCAGTGCTTGGGAATCGAAAACGGTAGATTGTGGTATCGGGATACACACCGAAACAGGTAGCCCAGTTGCGGTAGATATTGCTGTCAACTCATCCACAAGCCAACGAGTAATGCTTGATAGGCTATGTCCTGTCTTCACACACTCAGCAGATACACTTATCGAATCAGGTCAAAAGGCACCTTGTGGAATACTTCCCCAAGACGACGCAGGAACAGAGGTTGCCTATCAGGTTATAGATACGTTATCCGCAGGAAAAGGACTAATCAAGACGCTCTACACGGACACTATATTTTCTGACGAAATAAACACCAATTACATGAACGTCAAAAAAGACTTGACTGTTTTAGGTAACACCAAAATGGATGGAACTCTAACGGTCAAAGGACTTGGACAGTTTGAGAGCAATATCAATTTAACCAAAGTCGAAACCGCTGGCGGCGGTTGCTCCCCCAATGGCTTGTTGGCTAGGGATTCCAAAGGGCTAATTCTTTCTTGTGAGTCTGGTATCTGGACAACTCAATCAACGACTGGAATGTATGCGTTTTTTAACGCCACTACCTGCCCACCGGGTTGGATAGCAGCAAACGGCTCAGGCGGAACACTCGACCTACGCGGCCAGTTCGTAAGAGCTTGGGACAATGGCAAGGGCGTTGATCCGGGGAGAGCTTTAGCATCGGCTCAGGATGACGACTTGAAAAGCCACAAACACAACGCTACAGCATCAAATGCTGGGCTTCACAATCATAAATCAACTTTTGTAAGGGATAGATCCCCGGTAGATGATATTGCCAAAGATAACTATTTACAGCCGGGACAGCCGGGAAACGCTGTGTTAGGCGATGAGAACTGGTATGGGGATCAGTCTGTATATTCCGACTTTGACGGATTACATACTCATACTATTACTGTTGAAAATTTTGGAGGTACAGAAACACGCCCTAAAAACATGGCGTTACTTGCCTGTATGAAAAAATGATTTTTTATTGACTTTTCAATTTGCGTGGTAAGATATAAACAACAAACATTTTATCACTTTATGAAAATAACAATAATAGCATTAACAGCACTCATAGCGTTAACAAGCACAGCACAAGCAGGTTACAGGATAGTAATACCAATGGAGCAATCCAAAGGCGGGGTACTTCCTAACTCATCAATAATTTTTAAACAAGTCGATGTAGTTTCACCAGAACCTATACCCACTGTGCCAGATGGGCCTTGGGATTGTTTGAATCAACGTGATGCGTACCCAGAAGAGTGTGAAAAGAGATTAACGGCATGGGAGGTTTTTGTTACAAGTAATGGGATAGCCAATAACTTGAACAATCTCTCGGCGGTCGGCAAAAACCTATCAAGCCTTCCAAATGAGCAATACCCACTAACTAGCTTGAGTGGAATTTATCTCGCCAACAACCAACTAACTAATTTAGATAGCCTAGAAAATATAACAAATATTAACGGAACATTACACCTAATAATGAACCCATTAACAAACCTAAATGGAATTAGAAACATTTCAGCCGGGAGCATTGTTGTAGACAAGAACTATAGCGGCCCTAAATTACCCGCATCTTCTAGATTTTGCACCTTGAACAACGCATCTAAATTCTATGCAGGCTATGCCCAAAAGGACCAGATATGCGAGCAATAAAATACATAAAAATAAATGGAGATACAACATGAAAAAAATCATCGTCGCAATACTAGCTTTAAGTATCACAAGCATTACACAAGCAGCCTACACAATTAAAATACCACTGGAACAATCGAATGGTGGAGCGTTGCCAAATAAAAGCATAAATTTTAAAAATGATACACCTGTTATTCCTGATGTTCCTGCACCGGATGAAGGATGTTTTCATGATGAATCAGTTATACGAACTTATATTTTTGAAGTAAATCAAGAAAAGAAGTATGCAATGTTTTATTGGCATATATCACCGCCCATACTTAGCGTGGAACTTCTATATGGCACTGAACTTTATATGATTGGAAATTATATCTATCGTCGTGGAGCACTACAATGGTCAGCGGGTGGTCTCGCAGCATATGAAATATGCAGATATAAAAAATGAAAAAATAATAATAACTCTAATAAAAAAACAGCATCAACTACGGCAAAACTTACGAGACTTGCAAGTAAACCAACATATTCTGCTGCAGTAAAAGGCCACTAATGGCCTTTTAATAATTTCCGAGTTTAAAGAATGCGAAACTTATTTAATCATCACCAAAAGCTTTTGCGACAATTTCTTATAAAAGTCTTCTCTGTTTCGCGGAGTCTTTAACTCAGCACAACACTCGGACAATGCTTTGATAGCTTCATCCTTCTTGATTAGACCCTTTGAAATATGAGGCTCTAATTTCTCATCGTATATGTATTGAAGTTCGTTATACCCATTACACTGCCCGCAAGCGACGAATAGTGAGTCTTTCTTTCCTTGCGGATGCTCATCTTTGTAATCGTAAGCGTCATTAATGTCTTTTATAGACTTCGGGGAAGCCTCATTCACTTTGCTCAAAAGCTCGCGTAACCACATATGGTATCCCTTCCTTCTTTCCAGAATCACGTCTAAGCAGCTTAGACGACGCAAAACAAATTGGCGATCCTTTGACGGCACAAAAGCCCCCCCCGCCAGCCGCACCGGAAGACGGTGCTCATAGTCAGTTAGCTGGTTCCGTATCCAGCCGCCAAAGCCACGAATGCGGAGTCTTCTCTGGTGTGCATACTTGGACTGGACCTTTCTTCGCAGACATGTCCGTAAAAAGCAAATAATAAAAAAGCCACCGAAGTGGCTTTTTTAAGAACGACAGCAATAAAAAAACTAGCCTTTCTTGGCTTGCTTCGCTTGGTTCTCTTTCATTTTCTCAACTGTTTCAGGTAGTTTTTTGACGAATTTCGCCCCCAAAAACAAAGCACCCTTCCCCAGCAATTTTGCTGTCGAGGCGGTTTTATCAAGTGTACTGCCACAGGAGAAGTCGCTTTTAACTTCCACCCAAGCATCACCCATCATTTTGTTCAGAGCTGAATCAAAAGATGATTTCTTGTCGCTGCTCATGGTCTCAATCCTTACCAGTGCCATCACAGGACGGACAAGGATCAAGTTTTTGAGCACCTCCACAAGATGGGCAGCTTTCAGGGTGACGACCACCGTATTCTAGCGGACACGGAGCCACACCTTTGCCTTCACACATGTAGCATTGATCTTCATCGTCATCATAGCGAGCCATAACAGCTTCCTTCTGTGGGTGGTCAAGTGATGGCCAAAAAGTATCAGTTGCCCCCTCGGATGTAAACTCACAGCACCGGTCCCCAATCAGGAGGATGCGGAGCCTCCACCCGCTTGGCGACCTCGATCCAGATCAAGCAGGAAAACAGATCAGACCCCGCTATCAAGAATATTTTGCACCACATCCACGGCAGGCATTACTAAAGACTTTTTGCTCACCGCAGTTTGAGCATTTTTTACCCTGCCCTCCCTTCCCGCCGTTTGCAGGCAATGTCATCGTATGATCGCATTTCGAGCATTTCCGCCCTGTTGAAGTTGCGAAAAATGTTTGCTCTCCGCAGCTAGGGCACATTTTCCCGGCCATATCAGACTCCGTGTATGTGTATATATATGTGTATGTGTATGTGTATGTGCGTCAAAGATATCCGTCTTGATGGCAAAAAACAATCAAATAGCCATTATTGCTCAACACGCGATTTTAGAGCCTCAGCCCCTTAGCGAACTCGATACCGAATCGAGCAGGAGAACAGCCCACAGGCTCACCAGAGGCATCAGCAGGTCAGTGATAGGGCTGGGTAGCCAAGAAGGCCAAAGAAGCTCTAAGCGAGCGGTAGGAAGCCCAAACGACAGGCATAAAAAAACGGCGACTTGTAGGCTTGGCTCATAAACAAAATTCGCTACAAATTTTGCTACAAAACACTGCTACAAATCGCCGTTTCTACGACCTCGTAAATCATTGATTTATAAGGTTTTTTTCAATATGGCGGAGAGATAGGGATTCGAACCCTAGGTACCGGTGAAGGTACAACGGATTTCGAATCCGTCCCATTCGGCCACTCTGGCATCTCTCCAACGGCGCGCATCATAACAGCCTGTTTCGCAGAAGCAAAGCGCCGAAGCGATTTTTTTCCGTGCTATCAGATGCTTGCGTTAATTACAGCGGTACGCCGAGACGGTTGGCGACTTCTTCGTAAGCTTCGATGACGTCACCGAGGCCCTGGCGGAAGCGGTCTTTGTCCATCTTCTTGCGGGTGTCTTTGTCCCACAGGCGGCAACCGTCCGGGCTGAATTCGTCGCCCAGTACGATGGAGCCGTCGTGGAAGACGCCGAATTCCAGTTTGAAGTCGACCAGCAGCAGGCCTGCGTCGTCGAACAACTTGCTCAGCACGTCGTTGACCTTGAGGGACAACGCTTTCATGCGCGTCAGTTGCTCGGCGGTGCCCCAGCCGAAGGCCACCACGTGGGATTCGTTGATGAACGGGTCGCCCTTGGCGTCGTCCTTCAGGAACAGTTCGAAGGTGTATGGGTTGAGCTTGAGGCCCTCCTCCACACCCAGGCGCTTGACCAGGCTGCCAGCGGCGTAGTTACGCACGACGCATTCGACCGGGATCATGTCCAGCTTCTTCACCAGGCATTCGTTGTCGCCCAGCAGCTTGTCGAATTGCGTCGGGATGCCGGCCGCTTCGAGTTTTTGCATGATGAAGGCGTTGAACTTGTTGTTCACCATGCCTTTGCGGTCGAGCTGTTCGATGCGCTTGCCGTCGAACGCCGAGGTGTCGTTACGAAACAGCAGGATCAAGCGGTTGGCGTCGTCGGTCTTGTAAACCGACTTGGCTTTGCCGCGGTAGAGTTCTTCACGTTTTTCCATGATGGGCTCCGCTTGCTAAATGGTGGGCTAGGCGATGTGTCGCCAGTCGAGCCCTGAATCTTGATCGGCCAGTTGCAGCCAGTCCGGGTCGCACCCGAGGGTGTCGACAAAACATTGCCGCGCAAGCGCTGGCAGGTTGTTCTTGCTGCTCAGGTGGGCCAGCACCAGATATTGCAGGTCTTGCCAGCCCAACTCATACACCAGGTATGCCGCCTGGTGGTTGTTCAAATGTCCCAGCTCGCCGCCCACCCGCTGCTTGAGAAAGTAGGGGTAGTGCCCACGAGCCAGCAGGTCACGGCAGTGGTTGGACTCGATCATCAAGGCATCGAGGTCGCGATACCCCTCCAGCACCTTCGCGCAATAAGAACCCAGGTCGGTCAGCAGGCCGAAGCGCCGCGAGCCGTCGTTGAATACGTATTGCGTCGGTTCCAGGGCATCGTGAGCCACTGCGATCACATCAATGCTCAAGGCACCGATCTGCAGCCGCTCACCGCCGGCCAGGAAACCTGCGGGTTCTACGGGTTTGCGCATCCCGCGCAGGGTGCCGCGACTCAAGTACACCGGAAGATTGTAGCGCCGAGACAGCAAACCCACGCCATGCACGTGGTCGGCATGTTCGTGGGTCACCAGAATCGCGCTCAACTGCGCCGGATTTACGCCCAGGCGCAGCAAGCGCCGCTCGGTTTCCCGCAGGGAGAAACCACAATCCACCAGGACGTACGTGTCGTCGTGGGCTACAAGCGTGCCGTTACCTTGGCTACCGCTGCCGAGAACGGCAAAACGCATCGGATCAGCCCAGGTTGTCCTGAATCACGCCCAACACTTTGCGCGCCACGTCGGTCGGCGCCACGGTGTTGATGTTTTTCTCGACGGTGACCTGCACGCTGTCGCCCACCTTGCTCAGGCGAACCTGATAACGATCAGCGCGGGTTTCGATCTCTTCCTTGGTCGGCTTGCTGCCAAACAGCTTGCCGAAGAAACCAGGCTCGTCGTCTTTCTTCTCGGCTTTTTCGGCCAGGTTGATGTAGTACAGGCCCAGGCTGCGGTTGATGTCTTCAACGCGCCATTCGCCATGCTCCAGCGCGCGGCCGACACTCGACCAGGCGCGGTCCAGGTCTTCACCCAGGTTCAACACGACGTTGCCGCTGCCGTCTTCGCTGAGGCTGACGCGGTTAGGCGTATCGAAACTGCCTGCGGCGAGCAGGGAAACAGAGCCGCCCTTCTCGGAGATGCGGCTCATGCTGGCGAGCATTTCGTCGACCAGTGCCGAGTCCACGCCGGTGTTGACCGAGCGAGGGGTGAAGTCAACGTTGGCAGTGCTGCCAGCAGCACGCTCGGCGCTGACCACATAGACTTCACTGGTGTTGCGCTGCACGCCCGGCTCGATACGCACACGGATGCGCGCTTCGTTGCCGCTGGTGACGCCACCGGCTTGCAGGCGGCTGGCCATGTTGGCCGACAGTTCGCTGGCAGGCTGCCAGGCCGTGGTGAATTCGCCGGTTTGCGGGCGTTGCTGGTCAATCCGGAAACCGTTGTCCTGGAAGAACTGCACCGCCACCGGCCACACTTCGGCAGGCGGACGCTGGGCCATGATCCAGCGAATGTCGCCGCTCTTTTGCAGGCTGTAATCACTGGCACTGGCCGCAGCAGAGAGCGGTTGTGGGCGCGGCACTTCGTATTGACCCTTGAAGGTGTCATCGGCCACGTTGCGCGGGATCGGCAACAACGGATCAAGGCGCTTGGCCACGTTGACGTCCGACGGCAGTTTCATCGGGGCGGTCTGTTGCGCTTCGAGGTAGTCGCTACCACGGTCGCGGAAATAACCTTCCGGCCCCCATATCCAGGCGCAGCCACTGGTGCTGGAGATAATCAAGGCAAGTGCGGAAAGTCCGGCCAATCGCTTCATGCGTAGTGCTTCCTCAATTAAACCAGGACGCCGGACTGGCGCAGGGCCTGTCGCAGCGGTTCGTGACAGGCTTCGCTGAGCCGGGTGAGCGGCAGACGGATACCGTCCGGCATCAGGCCCATCTCATGCAGCGCCCATTTCACGGGGATAGGGTTGGATTCGATAAAGAGCGTCTTGTTGAGCGGTGCCAGTTGCTCGTGGATAGCACGGGCCTTGACCGCGTCGCCAGCGATGGCCGCGGCGCACAGCTCGCTCATGGCACGCGGCGCGACGTTGGCGGTCACGGAGATATTGCCTTTGCCGCCCAGCAGGATCAGCTCGACTGCGGTGGCGTCGTCACCGGAATACACCAGGAAGTCACTGCTCACGCCCGCCAGGATGTCCTTGGCGCGCTGCAGGTCGCCGGTGGCTTCCTTGATGCCGATGATGTTCGGCACGGTGGACAGGCGAATCACCGTTTCGGCTTTCATGTCGCAGGCCGTGCGGCCGGGAACGTTGTAGAGGATCTGCGGGATATCAACGGCTTCGGCGATGGCACGAAAATGCTGGTACAGGCCTTCCTGGGTCGGCTTGTTGTAATACGGAGTCACCAGCAGGCAGGCATCGGCACCGGCGTTCTTGGCGTTGTTGGTCAGCTCGATCGCTTCACGGGTCGAGTTGGCGCCTGTCCCGGCGATCACGGCGATACGCCCGGCAACGCGCTTGACCACGAACTCGATCACTTCGATGTGTTCTTCCACATCCAGCGTGGCCGACTCGCCGGTGGTGCCGACCGCAACGATGGCATTGGTGCCCTCTTGCAGGTGGAAGTCCACCAGTTTGCCCAGGCTATCCCAGTCGAGATGACCCTGTGCATCCATGGGTGTGACCAGTGCCACCATACTGCCCGCAATCATGCAACCGCTCCTGCCGGAAAAAGAGAGCCGTAATGGTACTGGCGCCAAGATGCTTGCACAAGCAAAGTACCGCGTGAGGATGCGTTCTGGATCAACTTAGTTGTGCGCAATGCCATCATCTGGCCAACGTGCGGTTCGAAGACGCTCATTTAGCAATGAAAACGCCACCTCCTAGCCCTTGGCGGTGCTTTTCGCTACCCTTGATCCTTTGATCGATACTGCGTTTACCGTATCGACCGCTCATCGTTTTAGGAAGGCTGCATGTCCACCCCCACAGTTCGCGAACAATTCCTTGTTATCAGTGCCCTCGGCGCCAACCCCATGGAGCTGACCAACGTCCTGTGCCGCGCCAGCCATGAAAACCGCTGCGCCGTCGTGACCTCCCGCCTGACCCGCCATGGCGAGTGCAGCGCATTGATTCTGCAGATCTCCGGCAGCTGGGACGCCCTGGCGCGCCTCGAAGCAGGCTTGCCGGGCCTGGCCAAAAAGCACGCGTTCACGGTCAACGTGGTGCGCAGCGCCGCACTGGAAAACCGCCCGCAGGCCCTGCCGTATGTCGCTTATGTAAGCTCCGCTTACCGTTCGGACATCGTCAACGAGCTGTGCCAATTCTTTATCGACCATCACGTCGAGCTGGAAAACCTCACCTGCGACACGTATCTGGCCCCGCAAACCGGCGGCACCATGCTCAACGCCACCTTTACCGTGACGCTGCCCGCGGGCGTGCAGATCAGCTGGCTGCGTGACCAGTTCCTGGATTTCGCCGATGCCCTGAACCTCGACGCACTGATCGAGCCATGGCGCCCACAGAACCCAATGTAAGGAAAGCTTTCATGGCAGTCGTCATCGACACACCGGTCGCCGATTTCCAGGCCCAGGCCACCAGCGGGCAAACCTTCAGCCTTGCCGGGCTCAAGGGCAAGCAGGTGGTGATCTACTTCTATCCCAAAGACAGCACGCCGGGCTGCACCACCGAAGGCCAGGGGTTTCGTGACCAGCACGCAGCCTTCCAGGCCGCCAACACCGAGGTGTTTGGCCTGTCCCGAGACAGCGTGAAATCTCACGAGAACTTCAAGGCCAAGCAGGCATTCCCGTTCGAGCTGATCAGCGACAAGGACGAGGCGGTTTGCGAGCTGTTTGACGTGATCAAGCTGAAGAAGCTGTATGGCAAGGAATACCTGGGTGTGGATCGCAGCACCTTTCTGATCGACAAGGATGGCGTGCTGCGTCAAGAGTGGCGCGGTGTGAAAGTGCCAGGCCATGTGGACGCCGTGCTGGCCGCCGCGCAGGCCTTGCACAAGGCGTAAGCCGGCAATACCGGCTCCCACACTGGCGTGGGAGCCCGCCCTCGCTTTCAGAGCAAGGGCGCGACCACCGGCTCTTGGCGCGGCCATGCATCCAGCACCGCCTTGAACAGCGTCGCCAGTGGGATCGCAAAAAACACGCCCCAAAAGCCCCACAACCCGCCAAACAACAACACTGCGCAAATGATCGCGACCGGGTGCAGGTTCACCGCCTCGGAAAACAGCAGCGGCACCAGCACATTACCGTCCAGCACCTGGATGATGCCGTACACGGCCATCAGGTAGATGAACTGGTCACTCCACCCCCACTGAAACAGCGCGATCAACAAGACCGGCACCGTCACCACCACCGCGCCGACATACGGCACCACCACCGACACGCCCACTAACAAGGCCAGCAACGCCGCGTAGTTCAGGCCCAGCGCGACAAACCCTATATAAGTGGCGCCGCCGCAGATAAAGATCTCTATGACCTTGCCACGGATGTAGTTGGCGATCTGGCGGTTCATCTCCTCGGCAACACGGGTGATCAGCGCCCGCTCGCGTGGCAGGTAGCCACGCACCCAGCGGCCGATCATCTCCCGGTCCTTGAGGAAGAAAAACACCAGGATCGGCACCAGCACCAGGTAGATCATGATGTTGACCAACAGCGGCAGGCTGGACAGGGAAAACGTCAGCGCCCATTGCCCGAACTTTCCGATTTCACCGCGCGCCACTTCGATGGCCTGCAAGACCTGCTCATCTGACACCAGGTGCGGATAACGCTCGGGCAATAACAACAGCAGCGACTGCCACTTGGCGAGCATGCCCGGCAGCTCGTTGAACAACGTGATCAACTGGTGCCACAACAGCGGCACCACAATCACGATAAACACCAGCAACAGCCCCATGAACAGGGCAAACACCAGCCCCACTGCCGCGCTGCCCGGCAGGCGCAAACGCTCCAGGGTCACCACCAAGCCCTGCATCAGGTAAGCCAGCACCATGCCCGCCAGCACCGGGGCCAGCATGCCGCCCAGGGTGAGCACGGCGGTAAAGGCCAGAAACAGCAGGACAGCCAACACCACGGCTTCTTCATCGGAGAAGTAGCGCTGAATCCAGTCACGTAACACTTTGAACATCAATAAACCTCAGACACTAGGGCGGCCGTTCAGGCTTTGCGCAACCAGTAACGATAGACGCCGGCTTCATCTTCTTCACGCAGCAAGGTATGGCCGGCCAATTTGGCGAAGGTACGAAAGTCGCGCTGGGAGCCCGCATCCGTCGCGATCACCTTGAGCACCGCACCACTGGCCAGTCGATTGAGCTCCAGCTTTGCCTTGAGCAGTGGCAACGGGCAATTGAGGCCGCTGGCGTCGAGTTCGGCGTCAAAGGCTACAGCGTCGGTCATGGTGTTACTCCGGTGGGCTTCGCGGGGCGCTTAGAATATCTGGTCCCGAGCGCGGTGTCCGGCTACAGTAAGCTCTTTGTCGAAAGGCTTTGTGCATGACTTTTTTGCGCCCTACCCTGCTGACGTTGGCTTGCCTGCTTGCCTCCCCAGGCTTCGCCGACGACCTGCCGTCACTCGGCGACGCCAGTTCTGCCATTGTCTCGCCACAACAGGAATACCAGCTGGGCCGCGCATGGTTGGCCTACCTGCGGGGCCAGGTGTCGCAACTCAACGACCCGCAGCTCAAGGACTTTGTCGAAAACAGCGTCTATAAACTGGTGGAAACCAGCCAGGTCAACGACCGGCGCCTGGAATTCATCCTGATCGACAGCCCCCAACTGAACGCCTTTGCCGCCCCCGGCGGAGTGGTGGGTGTCAACGGTGGCCTGTTCTTGAACGCGCAGACCGAAGGCGAATATGCCTCGGTGCTGGCCCACGAATTAGCCCACTTGTCCCAACGCCATTTCGCACGGGGTGTGGAGGCGCAATCACGCATGCAGATCCCGATGATGGCCGCGCTGCTGGGTGGCATCATCGCCGCCGCCGCCGGTGCAGGCGATGCGGGGATTGCGGCGATTGCCGGCAGCCAGGCGGCGGCGATCCAGGAGCAACGGCGCTTCTCGCGGCAAAACGAGCAGGAAGCCGACCGTATTGGCATCCTCAACCTGGAAAAAGCCGGTTACGACCCCCGCTCGATGCCGACCATGTTTGAACGCCTGATGCGCCAGTACCGCTTCGACGCCAAGCCGCCCGAATTTTTGCTGACTCACCCGGTCACCGAGTCGCGGATCGCCGACACCCGCAACCGCGCCGAGCAGGCCAAGCTGGGCGGCAAGGAAGACAGTTTGCGCTACCAGTTGATCCGCGCCCGGGTACAGCTGATTTATGAAGACACCCCGGGCCTTGCCGCCAAGCGCTTTCAGGCGCAGTTGGATGAAAACCCCAAGAACGATGTCGCGCGCTATGGCCTGGCCATCGCCCAGATCAAAGGCACCCTGCTCACCCAGGCACGCGAAACGCTCAAGCCACTGCTGGCCAAGGCGCCCGACGAGATCATCTACAACCTGGCGCAGATCGAACTGGACATCAACAGCAACCGCCTGCCGGATGCCCAGGCCCGCACCGATCGGATGCTCACGCAGTATCCGGGCAACTATCCGCTGAACCAGGTACGGGTAGACCTGCTGATCAAGCAGAACCGCACTGCCGATGCCGAAAAGGCCCTGGAAGGCCTGCTCAAGTCGCGCCCGGACGATCCGGACGTGTGGTATCAAGTGGCCGAAACCCGTGGGTTGTCCGGCAATATCATCGGCCTGCACCAGGCCCGCGCCGAATACTTCGCGTTGGTGGGCGACTTCCGACAAGCCATTCAGCAACTGGATTTTGCCAAGCGCCGCGCCGGTAATAATTTCCCGCTGTCTTCGCGTATCGATGCCCGCCAGCGGGAACTGATCGAACAGGAACGCCTGGTCAAAGGCATGATGAGCTAAACCGCCCACGCACAAAAAAGCCCCGCTCTCGTGCATCGAGAGCGGGGCTTTTTATGGGGCTAGCAGATTACTCGGCCAGCTTGAACGTGATGAAGCTCGCGCGCCCCTGGCGCAGAACACGCATCGACACCGTGCGGTTCTTCGGCAGCGCCTTGGCAATGTCGGCGAACTCTTTGGTGGAGCTGATCGCCTGATTGTTCAGGTGAGTGATTACGTCGCCCGGCTGCAGGCCGATCAAGGCGGCAGGGCCGTCCTGAACGTCCTTAATCACCACACCGCTCTTGAGGTCGAAGCTCTTTTTCTGCTCGTCGGTCAACTCGACCACGGCAATGCCCAGGCGGTTGCTGCTGCGCTCGGCGCCCGGCTTGGCGTTACCCAGCGCGTCCAGCGCCGCGCCTTCTTCCGGGATGGCCCCAACCGTCAGCTCGATAGTCTGGCGCTTGCCTTCACGGATCACTTCCAGCTTGGCCTTGCTGCCAGCCTTGAGGGCACCGACCAGATGCGGCAGGTCGGCAGACATGATGATCGGCTGGCCGTTCATGCTCAGGATCACGTCGCCCACTTGCAGGCCGCCCTTGGCTGCCGGGCCGTCATCCTGGATTTGCGCAACCAGCGCACCGGCCGGCTTGTCGAGGCCAAAGGATTCAGCCAGGTCCTTGTTCACTTCCTGAATGACCACGCCCAACCAGCCACGGCTGACTTTGCCACCGTTTTTCAGCTGATTGGAAACGTCCAGGGCTACGTCGATCGGAATCGCGAAGGAGATGCCCATCGAACCGCCGGAGCGGGTGTAGATCTGCGAGTTGATACCCACGACTTCACCGTTCATGTTGAACAGCGGGCCGCCCGAGTTGCCCGGGTTGATCGGCACGTCGGTCTGGATGAACGGCACATAGTTTTCGTTCGGCAGGCTACGCGAGGTGGCGCTGACGATACCGTGGGTCACGGTGTGGTCGAAGCCAAACGGCGAGCCAATGGCCAGCACCCACTGACCGGCTTTCAGGTCCTGGGATTTGCCCAGTTTGAGCACCGGCAGGTCCTTGCCGTCGATTTTCAGCAAAGCCACGTCGGAGCGAGGGTCGGTGCCCACCAGCTTGGCTTTGAGCTCGCTGCGATCGGCCAGGCGCACGAGGATCTCGTCTGCATCGGCAATCACATGGTTGTTGGTCAGGATGTAGCCGTCGGGCGAGATGATGAAACCCGACCCCAAAGACTGCGCCTCACGCTGGCCACCGCCACGGGGGCTGCGCTGCTGTGGCATGCCCCGCTCGAAAAACTCGCGCAACATCGGCGGCAGGCCTTCAAGGTCGGGCATTTGTTGGTTGGAGACTTTGCGGTCCGGCAGTTTCTGCGTAGTACTGATGTTCACCACGGCAGGTGACGCCTGCTCCACCAGTTGGGTGAAGTCAGGCAGTTCGGCCGCTTGCGCGGAAACGGCCTGACCCAGCACCAGCACCGTGGCGATTATGGACAGGTAGGACTTCAAACGTGGTATCGACATACAGCTCCCGTTACGACGAGCAGGGTTGAGCGACAGGGTCCAATCACACCGCGAAGGACGCCCGGTATTTTTGTTGCGCGAACAAAACAAGGCCAGAGCCGAGAGGCCCTGACCTATAAAAAACATAGAGGTTTTTTGCAAGTGAAAATATGGATCCAGTCATTTCATATTCTCGCCAAGACGCGCGCGTCGTCTGTATCCCTGATCACAGTGAAATATCAAGATGAACACAAGATTAACGGCTCATGGATTGGCCGGTGCACTGGCGCTGCGCACGGACAGCGCAATTCGCTCAGCCGTGCCGATGGGAATCTCGCCCACCACCGTGACCATCATCTGACCCGCTGCCGTGGTGAGACGCCGTGACACGGCGACCGTCGGCCCCAGCTGCGTGCGGCTTTCTACCGCTGCCACGCCATCGAGTGGCTCCAGGAAAACAGAGAAACGCGCCAGGCCGTCCCCGTACATCAGGCTGCTGACAACGACGTGGGTGTGCGGATCTTTGTGCGCCCCACTGCTGGCCAACTGAAAGCCCGGGGGCAGCCAATCCAGGCTCCAGGCCCGCGCGACATCAGCATCGTTCGACCGCGTATTGGCGACACTGGCCGGATTGCAGTCGGCACCCGGCTGCAACTCGCGATCACTGGGAACCGTCATCTCGAGCTGCGTAAATTGAAAGCGCTCCAGCAACTGGCCCTGCGCATTGAGCAGCAACGACTTGAGCGGGAGCGCCGTGACGCGGTCCAGGTGCAGCTCGAAACCATAGCGGTACTGATCACGCGGCGTCAGCGCAACGATCACGGCATTGCGACCGGCCACGCGTGATTTGCCGATGACCGTAAAGTCATAGAAAGCGCTGAGGGCTTTAGGATCAAAGGTGTGGGCATGGGAATCGGCCGCTGCGCCAAGGCCTGCGACCGACGAGCCGCTGATGCACTGAGTGTGCCCATCGACCCGCAACACTTCACGAGCAGAACCATCGAGCTGCAAAAGCCGCTCGCGAACCTGACCGTTCTGGACACGATGCCAGATTTCATGGGTAGAAAAACTACCGTTACGCTCGTAGATAAACGTGCCTTGAAAGCTTTGTTGCTGCTCTGCCCGCCCCAGGCGATTGAGCCAATCTCTGGCTTCATCAGCCTGGGCGGGTACTACAAACCAGCCACTGAGCAACAACGCAAGGAGCGGTATGGCACGCATAAAGCCCCTTGGCGATCTAGCGGTTTTCCAGGCTTTCTGCGCGAGCGTATGGCAAGGCGCCGTCAGTGCCTTTCACGGCAGAGTCCTGAGCGTGCTGGCGCAGGTAACCTGGCAGACGCTGATCCTGCCAGCCGGATTGCCCTTGAAGCACACCATTGGCCATCGGGCCTGTGGCATCGGAGCTTTCCTTGTAGCCCGCCAGTACGGCTGGACCCTGGACCTGCGGACCGGCCATGACCGGTTGCTGGGTCTCCTGGGCCAGCTCGGCACCGGCGATTTCGTCATGGTTGTACAGCCGGACACCGGCCAGTACCGCCACTGTTACCGACGCGGCAACCGCCAGGCGTCCCAGGCTACGCCAAGGACCACGAGCGACCTTGGCCGGAGCTGCCTCATCGGCCAGCGCAGCAGAAACGGCCGCAGCGATATCCAGACGAGGGATCAGTAAATCCTTGTGCATCACCGCCCGAGCGACTTGGTAACGAGACCAGGTATCGCGGGTTTGGGGATCATCGAGTGCACCCAGCACCCGGCGAAGTTCCAGTTCATCCGCTTCGTTATCCATCACTGCGGACAGCGATTCCTGCAGGGCATCACGACTCATGGCGGTTCCTCTCTTGGCTCTCGCCGCTGTCTTTAGTTTTCCTGCAACAACGGTTGCAGGGCTTTATCGATGGCTTCACGAGCCCGGAAAATCCGGGAACGCACGGTACCCACTGGACAATCCATGACGCTCGCAATGTCTTCGTAACTCAGACCATCGAACTCGCGTAAAGTTAAGGCTGTACGCAAATCTTCTGGTAGCTGCTGAATAGTGCGATGCACCGTGCCTTCGATCTCGTCGCGTAGCAATGCACGCTCCGGCGATTCAAGATCCTTGAGGCCATGGTCACCATCGTAAAACTCAGCATCTTCCGAACTCACATCACTGTCTGGCGGACGACGACCGCGTGATACCAGATAGTTTTTCGCCGTGTTGATGGCGATGCGATACAGCCACGTATAAAACGCACTGTCACCGCGGAAATTTCCAAGTGCACGGTAGGCCTTGATAAAGGCTTCCTGTGCAACGTCCTGCGCTTCATGGGTGTCGTGCACAAACCGCACGATCAACCCGAGAATTTTGTGCTGGTATTTCAGCACGAGCAGATCAAACGCTCGCCGATCGCCGCGCTGAACGCGCTCGACCAGCTGCTGATCCTCTTCCTGGGTTAGCATGAACACTCCTCGTTGTACTTGAAGGAGGCTTGCGTAACTAAACGATCAGGCTTGCAAACATAGACTCGGACTTTTCGCAAAAGTTCTCCCCCTTCGAAGCAAGTTTCCGGTATGCGCTGATTGGGCACACACGAAAAACGCAGCACGGCCAATGCCGGCTGCGCGAATAATCTGTCGCCAGTTTCCTGACGTATCTGACAGTAGACGCCGACCCGCAAACCCAGCACTCTCCCGACTCAGGGCATCCAGCTATTGAGTTGCAAACTCTGCAAAAAGTTCCCGGGATATGGCCTCATGCCATGAATGCGGCGCAGTTCGACGACCGTAGTCTCACAATGCCACGAACGCCCGCTATTGTGCCGCTCCCCCCCTCTATATACTAGTGGGCCGTACGCCCCCTTTGATTCGCCGATCCAGGCGTCCTGTTCGCGCCGTTGCTGATCGCTTTTTGCGGAATCCTTCACATGAGCCAACAGTTTCAACACGATGTCCTGGTGATTGGCAGCGGCGCCGCTGGCTTGAGCCTTGCACTGACCTTGCCTGCCCACTTGCGCATCGCCGTCCTGAGCAAGGGCGACCTGGCCAACGGCTCGACATTCTGGGCCCAGGGTGGCGTCGCCGCCGTACTGGACGACACCGACACCGTCGAGTCCCACGTCGAAGACACGCTTAACGCCGGCGGCGGCCTGTGCAACGAAGACGCCGTGCGTTTCACCGTCGAACACAGCCGCGAAGCCATCCAGTGGCTGATCGACCAGGGCGTGCCCTTTACCCGCGACGAACACTCAAGCCCCGACGACGGCAGCTTCGAGTTCCACCTCACCCGCGAGGGCGGCCACAGCCACCGGCGCATCATCCATGCCGCCGACGCCACCGGCGCCGCCATCTTCAAGACCTTGCTGGAACAGGCCCGCCAACGCCCGAACATTGAACTGCTGGACCAGCGCGTTGCCGTCGACCTGATCACCGAAAAACGCCTGGGCCTGCCGGGCGATCGCTGCCTGGGCGCCTACGTGCTCAACCGCGCCAGTGGCGAAGTGGACACCTACGGCGCGCGCTTCACCCTCCTGGCCTCGGGCGGCGCGGCCAAAGTCTACCTCTATACCAGCAACCCCGACGGCGCCTGCGGAGACGGCATCGCCATGGCCTGGCGTTCAGGCTGCCGGGTGGCCAACCTGGAATTCAACCAGTTCCACCCCACCTGCCTGTACCACCCGCAGGCCAAGAGTTTTCTGATCACCGAAGCCCTGCGCGGCGAAGGCGCCCACCTGAAGCTGCCCAATGGCGAACGCTTCATGCAGCGCTTCGACCCTCGCGCCGAGCTGGCCCCCCGTGACATCGTGGCCCGCGCCATCGACCACGAAATGAAACGCCTGGGCATCGACTGCGTGTACCTGGACATCAGCCACAAGCCCGAAGCCTTCATCAAGGCCCATTTCCCGACGGTCTACGAACGCTGCCTGACCTTCAACATCGACATCACCAAAGGCCCGATCCCGGTCGTCCCGGCGGCGCACTACACCTGCGGCGGCGTGATGGTCGACCAGCACGGCCGCACCGACGTGCCCGGCCTGTACGCCATTGGCGAAACCAGCTTCACCGGCCTGCACGGCGCCAACCGCATGGCCAGCAACTCGCTGCTCGAATGCTTTGTGTACGCCCGCTCCGCCGCCGCCGACATCCTTGAAAAACTGGCCCACACCCCAGTGCCCGACGCCCTGCCCCGCTGGGACGCCAGCCAGGTCACCGACTCGGACGAAGACGTGATCATCGCCCACAACTGGGACGAGCTGCGCCGTTTCATGTGGGACTACGTAGGCATCGTGCGCACCAACAAGCGCCTGCAACGGGCCCAGCATCGGGTGCGCTTGCTGCTGGACGAGATTGACGAGTTCTACAGCAACTATAAAGTGAGCAGAGACCTTATTGAGTTGAGGAACCTTGCTCAGGTTGCTGAACTGATGATCCAGTCAGCCATGGAACGCAAGGAATCTCGGGGTCTGCACTACACGCTGGACTATCCAGAGATGCTGCCAGAGGCGAAGGATACGATCCTTACTCCGACCAGATGAGGCACGTTAGAGGCCTGAGCGTAGCACGCTGAGAACCCGTTTTGTAACAGCTTTGGGCCATCTTTGTCCCATCGCCGGGGGTCCTTAGCGTCTACGCCTGAGGGTCCTTAACGCGCTCAAAGACACCCATGCGAGGACCTACGGGGGAACCTGCGCGGGGTTTCTTGTAATGGTGACCTTTCAGATTTTTCTGTCAGATTCTCAAAGACTGATGCTCCGAGCTACCATGCGAGTTTTGCAGGGATTATCTGTATGGAGCAGCAAAGTAGCGTGTCGTCCGAGCCACAAGGCTTCATCAACTTCAATGAACTCAACAAAACCCTGAGAGACCTTGATGAAAGGGCTCTTGTGTTAACCCTTGCAGCTTTTGCAGAGGATACATTAGGCGACCTACTTACGGCCTTTATGATTCCTTCCGCCGCCTCTCGCAGCCTCGTGACAGGATTCAACGCGCCCCTTGGCACCTTCTCCTCTCGCATCAAAGCTGCATTCGCCTTCGGGCTGATCAGCAAGGGCCAATTTGACGACTTGCAGCATCTTCGTGAGGTTCGGAACAAGTTCTCGCATACTTGGAAGCCCATATCTTTTGCAGACCCATCTGTTGAGGGGCATTTAAAGGCCATTCGCTACGGCAGAATGATGAGGGATTACCCTAAGACACTACAGAAGAAGCTATTGGTTGCTTTCCAAAACCTCTTGATTGAACTTCAGGTAGCCGTCGGCAGCGTTAAGGAAGGGAAGCAAGCAAAATTTGTGGGAGTACATCTGACGGCAGGTTTTTACGGAGAGACTCCTGAGGAAGAATTAGAACAAGCCACCGAGGAGACAGCTCACGCTCAGGCTAAACACACCGCCGCCGAGGGTGAAGAAAAACTGTTCTATGACATGGTCCTCCGGGAGCTTGCAGGCCGCATCACAAGGTTTTTGAGTGACTCCCCTCCCGAGAGTGCTCCGAAGCTCAATGAGCTGCTCCACGGTTTGGCCCAGCAATTGAAGGGCAGGCCAAGTCCTACCGGAAATCTACTCTGACCTGTCTCACCCCGCGCACCCACCGAAAACAACGCAGACGACGCAGACGCTCCCAAGGGATTACAAAAGGATCCCGCCTTGACTGACGCCGAAGGTGACCAGAAGTAGCCCAAGGAATCTGTAAGTCGAACGGTGGTTTGCCAACGCACCGGATAACCGCTTTGAAGGTAGACCACCGAGCAGTCATTTGTAGGTCCTCCTGTTTGGGTGGTGGTTAGGCGTTAGGGCATAAGGGGTACATTACGTACATTACTCTTGGTAACCCTGAACCTTAGGCGGTCAAAATTATATTGGTGATCATCGGGAAAACCACAGCCTCGGCCTGGAGGTCATCAGCAGTCAGCTTCACACGGGCTTTGCCGTTTGCCACGATGTCTACGACTGCCATGATCTCTACTTCCCAGCACTGATGAGCACCATTGCGGGTGGCTTGGATTTTCCATACGTCATCGTTACGGCCTTCGCGCTCGCTCAGCGAAGTGAACATCTTAGGCAGCATGAACAGACCGTAGTCAGTGCCGCTGCAAGGTTGCACAGAGGTCCCGATCAGAGCCTCAATATCCTCGACACCGGCACGCTGAGCAGCAAGCTCAAGAATGGCCAGTAGGGACGCAGGCAGCAGGACCACGAAGTCTTCAAGGGTCGTGCCTGCGGTCTGGTTGATGTTCAGCGTCAAGATGTCGATAAGATCCTTAGCGATCTCTACAGGCTTTCCAGTTGGCTTGGTCGCAGAGACGCTCTCGGTACTTGGGGCGGTCGAAAGGATCTTAGCGATGCTCCCAAGCTGGAAGAGGCCATTTTGAAGGCATCCAGTGAAACGCATCATCTACAATTGGCGTATACAAATTTATATCCGTGACATCGACTGAATACGTTGCCTCGATTTTTTCAAAGATTCTATTTGCCTCAGTCTCCCCCTCAACGTCGCCTACCAAAACATGATATGCAGGGGTTCCATTGTTCGGAAGTATCCGAATCTCTGCCATAATCAACAATCTCCCCGGAAACTTAATGCAATTCGTTCTCAACTCATATCCGAGTCCAGGCTTCATCTCAGGATAACTCCACCTTCCTCCTACGATATAAGATAGGTTTTTCTTCAGACCGAGAATGTACGGTAAGCAAATTGGGCGAAAGTCATCAGGGGAGAGCGAGCACAAAACTTGGCCATAGGCTATTTTAGTCAGAAGACGCGCAAAACTATCTGGGACATTTTTAAAACTCATGACTGGAGGTTGGCCATACTTAGCTGTAAAGCGTTCAATCTTATCTGTGTCCGTAGGCGATGAAAGTTGCCACTGCGTGGAAAGATCTACCTCTTCGGGAAGCCCTTGCAGTATTCCGGCTTTAGGCATTCGATAGAAAACCATTACAGCAGGATAGTCCTCTGGAGGAATACGAAGCTTCTGACCTGGGTTATATCGATCCGGCATTAAGATGAACTTTTGACGCTTTTTCTTGCGTCGGGATGGGGCGTTATAAGCTACTCTCGCGTCCCCCCATAGCTCCCTCGAAACTTCTCGCTCAAAATTTGATGTTATTCTTGCGCAGTCATCACAGCTCGCATTTTTTAGTACGTGGGCACCACCAATGAAGTAAGGCAGGATGTGCTCATCCGTTAGACGTACTCCTGAGCGCTTGCAGTATATGCAGATACCTCTGGAAGGGATATGCGTGGGTCCGTGAGTCATTTAGGCTCCAAAGCTTATTTTAGGCCTTTGAAGGCCGCGAGTGTCACACTAAGCTATTTTAGATATCGACGCTGCTTGATTGCTACACCCTCTGCACCCTTCCGCAATCGTGCCACTGAGGCAGTCCTACCGAGCATCCGAAAGACCGGGCACATCCTTCGCACTGACCCCGTTACAAGCGTGGTTATCTCCCGTAAGCGTATGATCCGAGGCAATGACTCAAGTGCTGAGTATGAGTTAGGAGCAGCCAAGCGCCGAAGAGAGGATCTGAGCACCGACTATGCCATCGTTCAAGCGGTTATGGTGAAAGCGAATGCAGAGCCTGCTCCAGTTGTCAGTGTAGAACCCGTCAAGCGAGGCTGACCAAAGGCCATCTCCAAAAATCCAGTCGCTGCTTTACGCCGGTTCTTGCAATCCACGATCCGCAGCCTTGGGTATTCATGGTCGCCCCCCTAACTTCTTAGACTCAAATTAAGTTAATTGAACTATCTATAAGCCCCTTTAATTTTTATTATTAGATTATTTAAAGATGATAATTACAGAATCATTCAATGAGTAATATTTAGAACCTTTAAGTTAAAGGCCCCCGCAAACATTGAGCAATACACGGTGGCCCCAATCCCGTGCAAGGTCTCTCAGCGGTGCCCTTGAGGGGTATCGACTAACGAGTGACAGTATCAATGTTCGCTCCTTCCTACTGGAGCCAGACGCGAAGGTCTGCTTACCGGGGACAGTTGAGTGTTGGCGTGTCACCTTGAAGGTGGTCGCACTTGACACTCGGTGGTCTCAGGTCGGGTCCGTGCTGGAGCCCGGTAGGAATCTGTGTAGCCATAGTGAGGATACTGACCATGGGGCTATTGCATGACCTTCATCCGATTAGGTGCCCCAATGATGAACCCTTGGGAGTCTCTACGAGCCGTATCACCCAAGTTGTCCTTCTTGACCTGAGCGAGCCAATGTTGGGCAGCTCGGGGGTTCTCAAAGTAGTTCATATGGGTGCCCCCTTTGATCGTGGTCTTCCCAATATACCGAACACCTGAGGTGAACTTGTAATCACGGGTCACGCCAGTAGGAAGGTGCGGATCCTTCTTTGGGTACTTCTCCTTAAGAGCGGATGCACGGTTACCGAAGTTCTCATGATAGGTCAGCGGTCGTAGGTTACGCGGATGGTTGTTGTTTGGATTGCCGTCGATATGGTCAATAACCAAAGACTCATCAAACTCCCCGTGAGCCATTCGATAAACAATGCGAGACTTCTGGACTCGGATTTTATGTTTGGTGTCTCTGTCCATCCACGTTACTTCAACTTGCTGGCGTAGCGAGCTATTCGAGTAGGTGCCCACTGGGTCGCCCTCTGAGGTTCCCCTACGGGTCTTTCCGGGGATGAGCTTGAAGTCTCGCGCTACGATGCCCTCATGGTCGTCACTGAGCTTATAGCGGGCCTCAAGGATCTCAATGGGTGGCAAGAGGCATACGGATACATTGGTGCCTTGAAGCTTGATCTTGGTTGCCGTGGTCATGGTTGGTCTCCTGTGTTGGGTAGTTGGTGTGCCTGTGGCCATAGTGAGGGTTTTAAATCCTACGACCAGTTTCCTACCCTTCGAGGCCAGTAAACCCACGCTGATACGCTCATGCAGCAAAGCCAGGACCCAGCAAGTCGCTCGGATTTCTCATAGGAACGCGATCAAGTGCTGGGTTGGTGGATTGCTCAAAGTTACCCACGAGGACATCCGTTTCGGTGCGCAAGAATCAATTCAATAATAGCCTATTGACACTCTCGCCACGCTTGATGAAGTATCCCCATTCAACCAACAAGGAGTGTGTTATGAGCTGGTGGATTGATAGCAGTGTTTTAGCCAAGAGTGATGGAAATAAAACATGGTGGACGAAGACATACGGTCCGAGTGACAAAGTCCCCGTATCGGGCATCTATCGCTGCACGGGCTGTAAAAAGGAAGTTACGTCAAATGCAGATGATCCATTCCCACCTCAGAATCATCATCAGCATTCTGCGGCACAAGGCGCCGTTAGCTGGAAATTGAACGTGCGCACAAACACCACCGGGGAATGATTTCTCAAGGCGCATCGGTGGTGCTATATCGGTGTGCCTTTACTTGAGTGCTGTCTTCAGCGCTTCAGCCATCCGCCCTACCTCCACAGAACTCCCGGCCCCATACAGGTCGTTACTGATAGAACCTGAAGCGTGCCCCAAGATTGCCTCATTAATCTCCACTTGAGTCGCAACGGCCTTCAATGCGCCAGCCAGCGAGTGACGCAATGAATGGAAGGTTTGGGTCCTGTCTGCTTTCAACTCCAAGACTTCCCGAAGGGCTCCATTGAGAACCGCAGAGAACTGACCTGCTCCCAACTTGAATAGTTGAGAGTCGGCCTTTTCGACAAACTCAAGAAACGCCTTTAGATCAAACCCATAAGCGCCATCGGTCAGCGGCAGGACCCGGAGCGCATTCTTGGTCTTGGCTGTCTTACCATCGTTCCTATTAATGTCGATGACCCAGACACCTTTGCCGTCAGTGCCTGGGATCTCTTTAATGTCCGCCTTGGTCAACTGCCGGAGTTCCTCGATACGGGTCCCAGCGATGACCCCAAGGGACAATGCCCAGCGTTGCCATGAGTCCACCGGGAGCGTCTTAGCATAGGTCATGAGCGCCTTTACCTGATCCTGAGAGAACGCCTCACGAGAGCTATCAGTACCCTTCGTAGGGCTCAGGCCATCTGTCAGCGCCTTAGCGATGTAATCGTTATTCACCGCCCAGTCCATGACCGTAGACAGTCGATTCAGGATCTTCTTAACCGTAGAAGGCTTACGATCCTCAAGGAGCTTGTCCCTGAGGTTCTTCATGTGCTCCCGCGTGTGGGTCTTCAAGTCCAAGTCACCGAGGATTGCTCCGATAGCCTCACAGGATGACCTCACGTCCCGCATGGTGCTGGCCTGAATGTTGTCCTTGCGTTCTTCCATGTAGAGCCCTGAGAGGGTCTTGAAGGTCAGTGGCTTTGATGTCTCAGACGGTAAAACAGATAGGGACGGAGACAGAGCTACAGACGTGCCACAAGATGCACCCTTGAGGTCCCTTACGATCTCGACCAGCTTCCCCGGCCTGCCTTCCAAGCGCTCCTGAGCTGCCTCAAGGATCTCCAATGCCTTGCTCACGGCCCTTTGTTGATTGACGCTCAGCGGTAGCTTGGCGCTGGCCTCTCGAAGGGCAACATGCTGCTCATCGTGGATCATCTCGTAGGCCACCAATGAACCATCCCCATGGGCCATCGTTAAGCAACTCTCAGCGATGTCGATCAGACGCTCCCGGAGTTCGTCCCAAGTGGCCTCTGGGTTGTCAAAGTGGAAGGCCTTGAGGGTCTGGAGGATTTCTTGAGAGATGGTCATTGCGGTGGCCTTGTCGGTGGTTCTGAGCGATAGCGTGAAGCAGCCCTTATTGGTGCCTTGAGGGCGAAGGCGAAGGTAGTAGCGACCAGACCGGCGATAGTGGTACGGCTTGGCGAGGGCAGTTTGTAACAGGTTTGTCCCAGTTTGGGAGCGTTGGTTGATGATCATCGGCTGAAACCCCTGTATCCATTGGGTTTAGCCTCATCGCGTCGAGTTCTACAGCAACTACAAAGTCAGCCGCGACCTGATCGAACTGCGCAACCTGGCGCAGGTGGCCGAACTGATGATCCGCTCAGCCATGGAGCGCAAGGAAAGCCGGGGCCTGCATTACACCCTCGACTACCCGCACATGCTGGACGAAGCCCGCGACACTATTCTGGTGCCAGCCACCTACGGCGGCTGAACTTCAGGCGTACGCGCAGGCGCCGATGCAGGTCGGCGGCCTGTGCGTCACGGGGCACGCAGATCGCGCGAGTCCACCACTGCCCCGGCACCCGAAAACGCAGCACCACGATCAGCGGCAGCGCCAGGCTGTCGGGGCGCAACTGCACACTGTGCCAGCCGCGCGCGGCGCTCCATAGCTGCCAGCCCTGCGCGTCGCGGCGCAAACCACGAATCGACGAACGGTGCGTAAGCAAAATGTGGCGCGGCAACACCCAGGCCCCGTGGGCCAGGCACAGCAGAATGCCAAGGGAGGAGAACCGCACATCAAGGGACAAACACGCACCCAAGGCGAACACCTGGGCGATCAGATACGCCGCCAGCAACAGCCGTGAGGCCTGCCAGCGGCATTCAAAGATCTTACTTGGGCTGGACACGGTCCAGGATCATGCGAACCATACGCTGCAACTCGGGGTCGTCCGACTCGGAACGTTCCATGAACCAGCCGAACATGTCCTGGTCTTCACACTCGAGCAGCTTGCGATAACATTCACGGTCGACCTCGTTGAGGGTGGCATAAACCTCCCTGACGAACGGCACCAGCAAGACGTCCAGCTCAAGCATGCCGCGGCGGCTGTGCCAGTAAAGACGGTTGAGTTCTACATCTTCGACCATGGAGCGCTCCTCAAATAGGCGGCAAGTATACAGACCCGAGGGCACCCGAACAGTCGGCGTTGGTCGGCATCTGGCAACTATCCATTTACCGGGCGCCCCTCTATGATGCACCCCACTGACTTTTCTACCTGCGATGACCCATGGCTGACTCTGCTTTCTTCTGCTCCCTGTCCCACGAAGGCGTGCTTGCCGTGCGCGGCGCCGATGCGGCCAAGTTCCTGCAAGGCCAACTGACCTGCAACCTCAATTACCTGAGCGACACCCAGGCCAGCCTGGGCGCGCGCTGCACCCAAAAAGGGCGCATGCAGTCCAGCTTTCGCATCCTGTTGCAAGGAGATGGCGTGGTGTTGGCCATGGCCAGCGAACTGCTGGAACCGCAATTGGCCGACCTGAAAAAGTACGCCGTGTTCTCCAAGTCCAAACTCACCGACGAAAGCGCTGCCTGGGTGCGTTTTGGCCTGGTGGACGCTGACCAGGCCCTGGCCAGCCTGGGCCTTGAGTTGCCCGCCGAAACCGACAGTGTGGTGCGCGCAGGCGACCTCATCGCGATTCGCGTGTCGCCCGGCCGCACCGAGCTGTGGGCCCCCGCCGCCCAAGCGCAAACGCTGCACAGCCAACTGGTCGCCCAGCTGAAAGAAAGCGACCTGAACCCATGGCTACTGGGCCAGATCCGTGCCGGCATCGGCCAGGTCATGCCTCAGACGCGCGAGCTGTTTATCCCGCAGATGCTCAACCTGCAGGCCGTAGGCGGCGTGAGCTTCAAGAAAGGCTGCTACACCGGCCAGGAAATCGTCGCGCGCATGCAGTACCTGGGCAAACTCAAGCGCCACTTGTACCGCCTGAACCTGGCCGCTGGCGAGCTTCCAGCGCCCGGCACACCGCTGTTCTCTGCCAGCCACGCCAGCGCCATCGGCGAAGTGGTGCTGGCCGCACACGCGGGCAACGAAGTGGAACTGCTGGCCGTGCTCCAGGCCGAAGCCGCGCAAAGTGGCGATGTGCACCTGGGCACACTGGAAGGCCCGGGCCTCAAGCTGCTCGACCTGCCCTACACGCTGGACCGTGACCGCGAGATCCAGCGCTGATCGTCGTACTTTTTTGCAACACCGTAGAGATCACGAATGAACAAGCTGGCGGAAAAAGTCCAACAGGCTTTGGTTGCGGCCATCGATAACGATGACCTGGTTCTGCCGACGTTACCCGAGGTGGCCCTCAAGATTCGACAGGCCGCCGAAGACCCGGATATCAGCATCAGCCACCTGAGCAAAGTGATCGGCCGCGACACCGCGCTGTCGGCGCGGCTGATCAAGGTGGTCAATAGCCCGCTGCTGCGCGCCACCCAGGAAGTCACCGACCTGCACACCGCCATCACGCGGCTGGGCACCAACTACAGCAGCAACCTGGCGATCGGCCTGGTGATGGAACAGATCTTCCACGCCCGCTCCGAAGTGGTCGAACAGAAAATGCGTGACGTGTGGCGTTGCAGCCTGGAAGTGGCGGGCGTTAGTTACGCGCTGTGCCGCAACCACAGCCAGCTCAAGCCCGACCAGGCCGCGCTCGGCGGGCTGGTGCATCAGATTGGCGTACTGCCCATCCTCACGTACGCCGAGGATCACTACGAGCTGCTGTCCGACCCGGTCAGCCTCAACCATGTGATCGAAAGCATTCACCCGCTGTTGGGCGACAAGCTGCTGCACGGCTGGGACTTCCCGGAAATGCTCGCCAACCTGCCCGGGCACTACCAGAACCTTGAGCGCGACTCCGAACGGCTGGACTACATCGACATCGTGCAAGTGGCCGCGCTGTATTGCCACCGGGGCACCGGCCACGCGCTGGCAAACGTGGCGCTGGCCAGCCTGCCGGCGTTCAAGAAACTTCGGGTCAGCCCGGAAAACCGCACGTTCATGGCCGACCTGGATGAAGCGCGGTCGATGTTTTATTGACTAGCCCGCACTGAAACTCACCCGCACTTTCAACCCCGCCCGCTCGCCATCATGCAGGCTGATCTGGGCCAGGTGCGCCCGGCAGATCTCGCCGACAATCGCCAGCCCCAGCCCCGAGCCCATGCCTTGCTGGTTGCTGCGGTAAAAGCGCTCGAACACACGGTCGCGCTCGTTGAGCGGGATACCCGGGCCGTCGTCCTCCACCTCCAGCACGGCCGGTGACGTGACGCGCAAAATCACGTTGCCGCCCGGCGGCGTATGCGCCAGGGCGTTGTCCACCAGGTTACTCAACAGCTCGTTCAACAAGGTCGGCTCGCCGCGCATCCACACCGGCTCGTCCGCCTCCAGCGCCAGCGCCACGCCCCGGGCATGCGCCAAGGGCGCCATGGCCATGCCCAGTTCGCGTGCCAGCTGGCTGAGGTCGAGCAGCTGCGCGCCGCCTTCGGCAATGGCCCGGGCGCCGTTTTCGATGCGTGCCAGCGACAGCAATTGATTGGCCAGGTGGGTCAGGCGGTCGGTGCCCTGGGCTGCGGTGTCCAGGGTGCTGCGCCAGGTGGCCGGGTCTTCGGCGCGCAAGCCCAGCTCCAAGCGGGCCTTGAGCGCCGCCAGCGGCGTGCGCAATTCATGAGCGGCGTCGGCGATAAATTGCGCCTGGCGCTCGAATTGCCCGCGCAGGCGCTCGGTGAAGTGGTTCAGCGAGCGCACTAGCGGGCCCAGTTCGTGCTGCACTTCCACCAGCGGCAGCGGGCGCAGGTCGTCCGGCTGGCGTTCTTCCACCGCCGTGCGCAAGCGCTCCAGCGGACGCAACGCCGCGCTCACGGCAAACCACACCAGCAGCAACGCGCCAACCGCCAGCATGCCCAGGCGCAGCAACGTGTCGGCCATCAGACTGCGGGCCATGCTCACGCGTGCTTCGTCGGTTTCGGCCACGCGGATTTCGGCCATGCCGTTCATGTTCGGTTCGGACACCGCCTTGAGCAGGCTCACCACCCGTACGTTCTGGCCCTGATACCGCGCGTTGTAGAACCGTGCCAGCGCCGGGTAGTCGTCGGTGCGCGGCGTGCCCGGCGGCGGGCCGGGCAGGTTTTCGTAACCCGAGATCAATTGCTGGTGAATGTCATTGACCTGGTAGTAGATCCGCCCGGCGCTGTCGTAGGCAAAGGTGTCCAGCGCCACGTAGGGCACGTCCGCGCTGAGCGTGCCGTCACGTTGCGACAGGCCCGCGGCAATGGTGCGGGCCGACGCCAGCAACGTGCGGTCATAGGCGGTGTCGGCCACTTCGCGACCGTTCCAGTAAGCGCTCAAGCCACTGGCGATCATCAACACCACCAACAGCAGCGCCAGGTTCCACAGCAGGCGCCAACGCAGGCTGCTGGGCTTATGCATCGCGGGCTTCCAGCAGGTAGCCCAGGCCCCGGAAGGTCACGATGGCCACCGGCTGGCCGTCAAGTTTCTTACGCAGGCGGTGCACGTAGATTTCGATGGCATCGGGGCTGGCCTCTTCATCCAGGCCAAACACCTGGGACGCCAGTTGTTCTTTGCTCATGACCCGGCCCGGGCGGGCGATCAGCGCCTCCAGCACCGCTTGCTCGCGGGAGGTCAGGGCCAGCCACTCGCCGGCCAGCGTGAAGCGCCGGGTGTCCAGGTCGTAGACCAGCACGCCGCAGGCCTGCTGGCGCTCGCCGCCCAGTACGCTGCGGCGCAACAGGGCTTTTACCCGGGCTTCCAGCTCGGTCAGCTCGAAGGGTTTGGCCAGGTAGTCGTCAGCCCCAAGGTTCAGGCCGTGCACGCGGTCTTTGACATCGCTGCGCGCCGTCAGCATGAGCACCGGCAGGTTTTTCCCACGGGCGCGCAACCGGGCCAGCACTTCAAAACCGTCCATGCGCGGCAAGCCCACATCCAGGATCGCCACCGCGTATTCTTCGCAGCCCAAGGCCAGGTCGGCCGCCACACCGTCGTGCAGCACATCCACGGTCAAGCCCGTGCTCTTGAGCGCCTGGGCCACGCTTTCGGCCAACTGCAAATGATCTTCGACCAAAAGGACACGCATGTTTTTGTACCTCGTAGGGGGTGGTCGTCGCCACACTTTGGGCGCGAGTTTACCGCTGCTGCCTGCGCTGTGAAGCCCGCAAACGTTGAAAGTCGCGCTGAAAGGTTAGTGAAAGCTTCACCCTTTAGCATCCAGCGACAGTGGCTTATGCCCTCCCCGTTGCACCCGAAAAACGCCTCGATGCGTTTTCGTCCAATAAGAACAATAACGGAGTCCCCCGACGATGCTGTCCACACAGCCCCAGGCGCAGACCGTCCTTGACGGCGCCAAGTCCCGCGTCCCCCCCTTTGCGTTGCACCCTCTCGTCGCCCGATGCGGGTGAAGTGCGCCTGCGCTGCACGACGCTAATCGCTGCCCCCCATAACAACAATGATGGAGATCGACATGACCCTTTCACTGCGTCAATTCGCCCTGGCCGCTGGCTGCATGCTGTTCGCCGGCCAACTGCTGGCCGCCGGTGCCGAGCCCAAGCGCCCGGAATGCATCGCCCCGGCCTCCCCCGGCGGCGGTTTCGACCTGACCTGCAAACTGGCGCAAAGCGCGCTGGTCAACGAGAAAGTGCTGACCAAGCCGATGCGCGTGACCTACATGCCCGGCGGCGTCGGTGCAGTGGCCTACAACGCAGTGGTCGCCCAGCGCCCGGCCGACGCAGGCACCCTGGTGGCCTGGTCCAGCGGTTCGCTGCTGAACCTGGCCCAGGGCAAGTTTGGTCGCTTCGATGAAAGCGCCGTGCGCTGGCTGGCGGCGGTCGGCACCAGTTACGGGGCTATCGCGGTAAAAAGCGATTCTCCCTACAAGACCCTCGACGATCTCGTCAAAGCCCTGAAGAAAGACCCGGGCAGCGTGGTCATCGGTTCCGGCGGCACCGTGGGCAGCCAGGACTGGATGCAAACCGCATTGATCGCCAAGGCTGCCGGGATCAACCCGCGTGACCTGCGCTACGTGGCCCTGGAAGGCGGCGGTGAAATCGCCACCGCCCTGCTGGGTGGGCATATCCAGGTGGGCAGCACCGACATTTCCGACTCCATGCCGCACATCTTGAGCGGTGACATGCGCCTGCTGGCCGTGTTCGCCGAGCAGCGCCTGGACGAGCCCGAAATGAAAAACATCCCGACCGCCCGCGAGCAAGGCTACGACATCGTCTGGCCGGTGGTTCGCGGGTTCTACCTGGGGCCAAAAGTCAGCGACGAAGACTACGCCTGGTGGAAAGAAGCGTTCGACAAGCTGCTGGCTTCCGAGGAGTTCGCCAAGCTGCGTGACCAGCGCGAGCTGTTCCCGTTCGCCATGACCGGCCCGGAACTGGACACCTACGTGAAGAAACAGGTGGCTGACTACAAAGTGCTGGCCAAAGAGTTCGGCCTGATCCAGTAATCGCCCCCGTTCGCCCGGCCACACCTCGCCCAGGCGGGGTGTGGCCAAGGAGTTTTACATGCTCGCACAACGCATTTTTGCCTTGGTGATGTTGCTGGTCTGCGCAGGCCTGGCGCTGATGGCCTGGCCGTACCAGGCGTCGTTTTCCTACGAACCCGTGGGGCCCCGGGCCTACCCGCTGCTGATGCTCGGTTTGATGAGCGCAGGCCTGATCTACATGCTGGTTCGCCCGCAGCCCACCAAACACACCGACGAAGAACCGCCGCTGGACCGCGAAACCCTGGTCAAGATCGGCATTTGCGTGGTTCTGCTGCTGGTGTTTGCCGGCACCTTCGAGCCGTTGGGCTTCATTCTCAGCAGCATGCTGGTAGGCATTCCCATGGCACGCCTGTACGGCGGTCGCTGGTTGCCGGGCGCGGTGATCATCACCCTGATGAGCATCGGCCTTTACCTGCTGTTCGATAAGGCAATGGACGTTCCGCTGCCGCTCGGCCTGCTCGACGTTCTGGAGAACTGATATGGATACGTTCAGCTACTTGGGCCAGGGCTTCGGCGTTGCACTGACCCCTTACAACCTGGTGACCGCGCTGTCGGGCACCTTGATCGGCACCATTGTCGGCCTGCTGCCGGGCCTGGGCCCGATCAACGGCGTGGCCCTGCTGATCCCCATCGCGTTTGCCCTGGGCCTGCCGCCGGAGTCGGCGCTGATCCTGTTGGCCGCGGTGTACCTGGGCTGCGAATACGGCGGCCGCATCAGCTCGATTCTGCTCAACATCCCGGGCGAAGCCTCCACCGTGATGACCACCCTGGACGGCTACCCCATGGCCCGCAAAGGCCTGGCCGGGGTGGCGTTGTCACTGTCGGCGTGGAGTTCGTTCATCGGCGCGTTTATCGCCACCTGCGGCATGGTGCTGTTCGCGCCGCTGCTGGCCAAATGGGCGATTGCCTTTGGTCCCGCCGAATACTTCGTGCTGATGGTGTTCGCGATTGTGTGCCTGGGCGGCATGGCCGGTGACAAGCCGCTGAAGACCTTTGTGGCGGCGCTGATCGGCCTGTTCCTGTCGGCCGTGGGCATCGACGCCAACAGCGGCGTGTACCGGTTCACCGGCGACAACATTCACCTCACCGACGGCATTCAATTTGTGGTGCTGGTGCTGGGCCTGTTCTCCATCAGCGAGATCCTGTTGTTGCTGGAAAAAACCCACCGTGGCCAGGAAGCCGTGAAAGCCACCGGGCGCATGCTGTTCAACCTCAAGGAAGCGGGCGCGGTGTTCGTGGTGAATATCCGTTGCGGCCTGCTGGGTTTCATCATGGGCGTACTGCCCGGGGCCGGTGCAACGCTGGCGTCGGCCGTGGCCTACATGGCAGAAAAACGCATGGCCGGAGCCAGCGGCAAATTCGGCCAGGGCGACATGCGCGGCCTGGCCGCACCGGAAACCGCCATTGGTGCGTCGGCCTGCGGTGCCCTGGTGCCGATGCTGACCCTGGGCGTACCCGGCTCGGGCACCACGGCGGTGATGATCGGCGCGCTGTCGCTGTACAACATCACCCCGGGCCCGCTGCTGTTCCAACAGCAGCCAGACATCGTCTGGGGCCTGATCGCCTCGTTGTTCATCGCCAACATCATGCTGGTGATCCTCAACATCCCGATGATCCGCATCTTCACCCGCATCCTGGCGGTGCCAAACTGGGCGCT
This sequence comes from Pseudomonas sp. SDO5215_S409, assembly GCF_054071325.1. Classification (NCBI taxonomy): domain Bacteria; kingdom Pseudomonadati; phylum Pseudomonadota; class Gammaproteobacteria; order Pseudomonadales; family Pseudomonadaceae; genus Pseudomonas; species Pseudomonas sp. SDO5215_S409. The sequence goes on from NZ_JBSVWN010000042.1 coordinate 41,989, forward strand.
GGTGCCGGTGATCGCCATCATCACCGCGATCGGTGTGTACGCGGTGCATGCCACCACGTTCGACCTGTTCCTGATGATCGGTATCGGCATCTTCGGCTACATCCTGCGCAAGCTGGACTTCCCGCTGTCGCCGGTGTTGCTGGGCTTTATCCTCGGCGGCCTGATGGAACAGAACCTGCGCCGGGCGCTGTCGATTTCCAACGGTGCGCTGGAGATCCTGTGGTCCAGCCCGATCGCCATGGGGGTGTGGGTGTTGACCGCGCTGATGCTGACCTTCCCGCTGGTGCGTATCTACCGCAAGCGTTCACAGCAGCGTCGTGCCGTGGCCGATGTCTGACGCCACCTTTAAACAATGGTGGGGAACACCGCTGGTCGGCCTGGCCGGCGGTTACCTGGCCAGCCTTGTCGGCTGGCCTTTGCCGTATATGGTCGGCTCGCTGCTGGCGATCATCCTGGTGCGTTGCCTCACGCCTTGGCAGTTGGCCGAAATTCCCGGCGGGCGCAAGGTCGGGCAATGGGTGGTGGGGATCGGCATTGGCCTGCACTTCACCCCAGTGGTGATCGAGCAGGTCACGAGCCACTTTGGCCTGATCTTTTTTGGCGCGCTGATCACCACCCTCTCAAGCGGGGTGGGGGTGTGGTTGATGCGCCGCAGCGGTGAAGACCGCGCCACTGCGTTTTTCTCCAGCATGCCGGGCGGCTCCGGCGAGATGGTCAACCTCGGCGCGCGCAACGGCGCGGTGCTCAGCCGTGTGGCGGCGGGGCAAAGCCTGCGGGTGCTGGCGGTGGTGCTGTGTGTACCGGCCATTTTCAAGTACGTGCTGGAGGGCGGCATGCCGCAGTTTCATCCGGCGCCGGTGAGCTGGGCCTGGCTGGCGCTGTTGTTTCCCCTGGGCGCGCTGGTGGCCTTGGGCTGGCAGCGCCTGCGCCAACCGAACCCCTGGCTGTTCGGGCCGTTGCTGGTGAGTGCCACCGCCAGCGTGCTCGGCGACCTGCACATCGGCCTGCCCGACGGCGGCAGCCAGGTCGGCCAATGGCTGATCGGCAGCGGCCTGGGTTGCCACTTCAACCGCCAGTTCTTCCGGCGGGCACCGTCGTTCCTGGGCCGCACCCTGATCGGCACGGCCCTGACCATGGCCCTGGCGACCCTCGCCGCGGTGGGCCTGAGTGCCCTGACCCACCTGGACCTGCGCTCACTGACGCTGGGCATGATGCCCGGCGGCATTGCCGAGATGAGCCTGACGGCCGAAACCCTGCAACTCTCGGTGCCGCTGGTGACCGCGATGCAGGTCATGCGCTTGCTGTTTGTGCTGTTTTTGGCCGAGCCGTTGTTTCGGCACTGGAACCGCCAGCCCGGCACGCCGTAGACCCGCTCGGGTCCGCGGCGGCTTCACATCGACGGCAGGCGCCACTCAATCGGCGCCTGGCCGTTCTGCTCGAGAAACTTGTTGGCGTGGCTGAAATGCCCACACCCCAGAAACCCGCGGTACGCCGACAACGGCGAAGGGTGCACCGACTTCAGCACCAGGTGCTTGGTGGCATCGATCAGCTTTTGCTTGCCCTGCGCATGGGCGCCCCACAGTAAAAACACCAGGTGTGGCTGATGCTCGCTGACCACCTCGATGATGCGGTCGGTAAAGAACTGCCAGCCCTTGCCCGCATGCGCGTTGGCGTTGGCGCGCTCCACCGTCATGGTGGTGTTGAGCAGCAACACGCCCTGGTCGGCCCAGCGTTGCAGGCAGCCGTGGTTGGGGATGTCGATGTTCAGGTCGCGCTTGAGCTCTTTGTAAATGTTGACCAGCGACGGCGGCGTGGGCACGCCCGGCTGCACCGAAAAGCACAACCCGTGGGCCTGGCCCGGGCCGTGATAGGGGTCCTGGCCCAGGATCACCACCTTGACCTTGTCCAGCGGGGTGGAGTTGAGCGCGTTGAAAATCAGCGGGCCCGGCGGGTAGATCTCTTTGCCCGCGGCATGCTCCTGGCGCAGGAACTCGCGCAGCTCGGCCATGTACGGCTGGTCGAACTCATCCCGCAGGGCGTGTTTCCAGCTGGGTTCGAGTTTGATACGGTCGCCATCGGTCATGATTGAATCGTCTTGTAAAAAAGAATGGGCGAACCCTAGGAAAGCACACCCCGCTTGTCAATTGATCTGACGCACAACCGGCAGTTTCCCGCGAAGCGATCATACTCAACCTTCACTCCACCGATTGAGGCCATGATGAACCTGCACTTCGAAGAGCTGACCGGCACCGATGGCGCACGCATCGGCGTGGCCAGCCTGGATGCCGAAAAATCCCTCAATGCCCTGTCCCTGCCCATGATCCTGGCCCTGGGCGAACGCCTGGACGCCTGGGCCCGCGACCCGCAGATTGTTTGCGTGCTGCTGCGCGGCAACGGCCCCAAGGCGTTTTGCGCGGGCGGCGAAGTCCGCAGCCTCGCCCAGGCCTGTCGCGAGCACCCCGGTGAAGCGCCCGCGCTGGCCGCGCAATTTTTTGCCGCCGAATACCGCCTGGACTACCGCCTGCACACCTACCCAAAGCCGCTGATCTGCTGGGGCCACGGGTATGTGCTGGGTGGCGGCATGGGCTTGTTGCAAAGCGCGGCCATTCGTATCGTCACGCCCAGCAGCCGGTTGGCCATGCCAGAAATCAGCATCGGCCTGTACCCGGACGTCGGGGCCAGTTGGTTTCTGTCACGCCTGCCCGGCAAGCTCGGCCTGTTCCTGGGCCTCACCGGCGCCCACCTCAACGGGCGCGACGCCCTGGACCTGGGCCTGGCCGACCGCCTGCTGCGCGACGATCAACAAGACGAACTGCTCGATGGCCTGCTGCAACTCAACTGGCAGGAACAGACCGACCTGCAACTCAACAGCCTGCTCAAGGCCCTGGCCCACGAAGCAGCGAGCCACCAGCCAGAAGCCCAATGGCTGCCGCGCCGGGCGCAGATTGATGCCTGGCTGGACGTGGGCGATGTGCGGTGCGCCTGGCGGGCCTTGAGCCTGTTGCGCGATCACAGCGACCCGCTGTTCGCCCGCGCAGGCAAGACCTTGAGCGAGGGCTGCCCCCTGACCGCGCACCTGGTGTGGGAACAAATTGTGCGGGCGCGGCACCTGTCGCTGGCCCAAGTGTTCCAGATGGAATACACCCTGAGCCTCAACTGCTGCCGCCACCCGGAATTCGCCGAAGGGGTGCGCGCGCAATTGATCGACAAGGACCGCCAGCCACGCTGGCACTGGCCGGATGTGCACGCCATCCCGGATGCGGTGGTGCAGGCGCATTTTCACAAGGTGTGGGAAGGCCGGCACCCGCTGGCGGACTTGTCCGGCGTTTAACGGTGGCCGCCGTGGCCGCTCCCGCCGTTGTGCCCGCCGCCATTGCCCCAGCGGCTGTCCCACCCCTGGTTCGGGTAAGGCCGATAACCCGGGCGCGAGTAGTAGCGCGGCCCCGGCTGGTAATAGCGGGGCGCCGGGTAATAACGCGGGGATGGGGCGTAATAGCTGCGCCCGTACACATAGCCGGGGCCGCCGTAGTAATACGCCGGTGCCGGGGCGGTGTAGACCTCGGAACGATAGTAAGTACCGCCGCCCCCGTAATACGGCACGCAGGCAGACAACGACAAACCAAGCACAGCGCTGAGCAGCAATCGACGATACATGGCGGCCTCCTGGACCGCGAAGGGGCACACCCAGCGACGCTGGGGGCAGCAGTCAGTTTTCTTTTGCTGACTGACGAAATATCTGACAACAAAATCCGAATCTGGTGCGATTCAGTAATACATCGATACATTTAGCCGCCCACCGCCGCTCTCGCCTCATTGCGGTGCAACCGCGCACCAACACAACGCGCCGCCTGGGCGCAAAACCCTGCCCACGCCCCGCGACCCCGCTGCCCAGCCCCCTGCGCGGCACTTGGCACGACTCTCGCTTTACCTCTGGCGTGCAGGCCTCATTACCGATTCGCGGCACCACAATTTGCAAATGGCTGACTAGGGTTCCGACTCGCTCACGCGGGTGTCTGGTCCGAGAGTTGGCGACCTCCAGTTGAGGTTACACGGCGGGACAAAAGCCCGGGAGACAAGCCACCGTTCACGGTGCCGCGTTGTTCCTGCTCGCCCTTGATCAACTGGAGAACCACCCATGCCGTCCATCCGTTTACCCGCCCTGCTCGCCGCCGCCTTTGCCGCCGTGGTGAGCGTTTCGGCCCAGGCCGCTCCCAAAGACCACTTCAGCGTGTGCTGGACCATTTACGCGGGCTGGATGCCGTGGGAGTACGCCGGCAGCCAGGGCATCCTCGACAAGTGGGCCAAGAAGTACGGCATCACCATCGACATGGTGCAGCTCAACGACTACGTCGAGTCCATCAACCAGTACACTGCTGGCCAGTTCGACGGTTGCACCATGACCAACATGGACGCCCTGACCATCCCCGCCGCCGGTGGCGTGGACAGCACCGCGCTGGTGGTCAGCGACTTTTCCAACGGCAACGACGGCGTGGTCATCAAGGGCGAAGGCAAGACCGTCGCCGACCTTAAAGGCATGAACGTCAACCTGGTGGAACTCTCGGTGTCCCACTACCTGCTGGCCCGGGCGCTGGAATCGGCGGAGCTCACCGAGAAAGACGTGAAGGTGGTCAACACCTCCGACGCCGACATCGCCGCGGCCTTCAACACCGCCGACGTCAAGGCCGTGACCACCTGGAACCCGATGCTCTCCGAGATCAAGGCCAAGCCCGGCGTGACCCAAGTGTTCGACTCAAGCCAAGTGCCCGGCGAGATCATGGACATGATGGTCGTCAACACCCAGACCCTCAAAGACAACCCGGCCCTGGGCAAGGCGCTGACCGGTGCGTGGTTTGAAGTGGTGGCGCTGATGAACGCAAAAAACGCCGCCAGTATCGACGCGCTCACGCACATGGCCAAGGCCTCGGGCACCGACCTCAAGGGCTTTGAGTCGCAACTGGCTACCACCCAACTGTTCGCCACCCCGCAGGAAACCCTGGCCTTCGCCACCAGCAAGCAGTTGCCCGCCACCCAGCGCAAGGTGGCCGAATTTTCCTTCGAGCACGGCCTGCTCGGCGAAGGGGCCAAGGACAGCAGCGCCGTGGGCATGAGCTTCGCGGGCGGCGTGAACAGCGGCGACCCGGCCAACCTCAAGCTGCACTTTGAACCCACCTACGTACAACTGGCCGCCGACGGCAAGCTGTAAGAGGACCGGCCATGCGCCTGATCAACCGTCACCCGCACCGCTCCAGCCGCTTGCTGTTGGTGATGTTGCCGTTCGCCCTGTTGCTGTTCGCCTACTTCGTGGGGTCGGCCCAGCGGCTGGCCGACAACCCCAACGACAAACTGCTGCCCAGTGCCGCACAAATGAGTGACGCGGTAAAACGCTACGCCTTCACCGCCGACACCCGCACCGGCGAGTACCTGCTGTGGCAAGACAGCGCCGCCAGCCTGCGTCGCCTGGCCATCGGCCTGGGCATCAGCGCCCTGGCTGGCCTGTGCCTGGGCATCGCCGCCGGCACCTTGCCGCTGTTCGGTGCGCCGTTGTCGCCATTGCTGACGGTGCTGTCGATGGTGCCGCCGCTGGCGATCCTGCCGATCCTGTTCATCGTGATGGGGCTTGGGGAATTGTCGAAGGTGATGCTGATCGTCATCGGCGTCACCCCGGCCCTGGCGCGAGACCTGGAACAGCGGGCGCGGGACATTCCCGTGGAAGTGCTGGTAAAGGCGCAGACCCTGGGTGCCTCCACCTGGACCTTGATACTGCGCGTGGTGTTGCCGTACTTGCTGCCGCGCCTGCTGATCGCCCTGCGCTTGATGCTGGGTTCGGCGTGGCTGTTTCTGATCGCCGCCGAGGCCATCGCCTCCACCGACGGCCTGGGTTACCGGATATTCCTGGTGCGCCGCTACCTGGCCATGGACGTGATCCTGCCCTACGTGGTGTGGATCACCCTCCTCGCCTGGCTGATGGACTGGGGCCTCAAGGCCCTCACCCGGCGTGCGTTCCCCTGGTACGAAGGAGCGCGGGCATGAGTTTTATCAGCGTCAACAATGTGTGGCAGCGCTACGGCGACCAGGTGGTGCTGGAGCGCTTGAACCTGCAGGTGGCCGAGGGTGAGTTCTGCACGCTGGTGGGCACGTCGGGCTGCGGCAAGTCGACCTTCCTGCGCCTGCTGCTGGGCCAGGAAACCGCCAGCCGGGGCCAGATCCTGCTGGACGGCAAACCCCTGGCCGCCGAACCCGATGCCAGCCGGGGCGTGGTGTTCCAGCGCTACTCGGTGTTCGCCCATCTGACGGTACTGGACAACGTCGCCCTGGGCCTGGAACTGCCTCGCTCGCCGCTGCTCGGCCGGTTGTTTGGCAGCGCCAAGAGCGCCGCCCGCGAACAGGCCGCCGCGCTGTTGCACAAGGTGGGGTTGGGGCACGCACTGGGCAAGTACCCGGCGCAATTGTCGGGCGGCATGCAACAGCGGCTGGCCATCGCCCAGGCGTTGATCATGAAGCCCCGCGTGTTGCTGCTGGACGAACCCTTCGGCGCCCTCGACCCGGGTATCCGCAAAGACATGCACCAGCTGTTGCTGGAGCTGTGGCGCGAAACCCGGTTGACCGTGTTCATGGTCACCCACGACTTGAGCGAAGGCTTCAGCCTCGGCACCCGCCTGCTGGTGTTCGACAAGGTGCGCCTGGACCCGCACGCGCCCGGCGCCTATGGCGCGCGCATCACCTATGACATCCCTTTGAACAGCGAGCGCTACAAAGCCCTCGCCGACACGCTTGGAGTGATTTCCAAATGACCGATTCCACCTTGCAGTTCCCCCCGTTCGCCGAAGAAACCCTGCCCGGCGGCGGCCACCGCTCCTTTGTGCTCAAGCGCGGCCAACTGCTGCGCCTCACCGATATTCGCGGCGGCGCCAATGTGAGCCTGACCCTGCTCAACGCCCATGAAAAAACCGAACGGCTGAACCTGCCCGACAGCCTCAAATGCCAACACACCGCCCGCCTCACCAGCGGCCACTGCCTGTACTCGGACATGGGCCGCGTCCTCGCCGCGATCACCGCCGACACCTGCGGCTGGAGCGACAGCATCGGCGGCGTGCTGTGCGCCGCCGAAGTCGCCGAAAAATACGGCGAGGGCCGCTTTCAGGAACGGCGCAACGGCTTCTACCGCAATGGCACCGACAACCTGCTGGTGGAGTTGGGCAAGTGGGGCCTGGGGCTGTCGGACCTGCTGATGACCCTCAATCTGTTCAGCAAAGTCAGCGTGGACGAGGCCGGCACCTTGCACTTTGTGCCGAACAATTCCCGCGCCGGGGACTTCATTGAGCTGTACGCGCCCATGGACACCCTGGTGGTGCTCACCGCCTTGCAACACCCCATGGACCCCAACCCCGACTACGCCCCGCAACCGATAAAGCTTGCCTGGATGAACGCCGACCCCAGCGTCGCCGAACACTGCCGCACCTCACGCCCGGAAAACGAGCGTGGCTTTATCAACACCGACCGTCTGTTCGCCTGAGGACCTTTCATGTCTATCGCACTCAAACACCCCGAGGCGGCGGTTTACCGCGCCACCCTGCCGGCAGGCGAGCCCTGGCTGATGGAAGTCAAGGCCGGGCAGACCCTGCGCATCCTCGACCTAGAAGGCAACCAGGCCGTGGACACGCTGTTCTACAGCCTGAAAAACCCGCGTGAACGCTACGACGTGCAGCGCACCTTGCGGCGGCAAAACCGCGTGTACCTGAGCACCGGCAGTGTGCTGTATTCCAACCTGGGCAACCCGATGCTGACCCTGGTCGACGACACCTGCGGGCGCCACGACACCCTGGGCGGCGCCTGCGCGCAAGAGAGCAACACCGTGCGCTACGCCCTGGAAAAACGCTACATGCACAGCTGCCGCGACAACTACCTGCGCGCCTGTGCCCACGACGGGCGCCTGGGCAAAGGCGACATCGGGCCCAACATCAATTTCTTCATGAACGTGCCGGTGACCCAAGACGGCGGGCTGACGTTCGAGGACGGTATTTCCGCCCCCGGCAAGTACGTCGACCTGCGGGCTGAGATGGACGTGATCGTGCTGATCTCCAACTGCCCGCAACTGAACAACCCGTGCAACGCCTACAACCCCACGCCTGCCGAGCTGCTGGTATGGAACTGAAGATCAAGCGCCTGCGCCGCTGGCTGTTCGCCCTGTGCCAGGCCCGGGCCGGGCAGTGCCTGCGCACCCGCTGAAAACCGCCTGACACCCGCGCTGCGGACGACCGCAGCGCCTGCCTTTTTTGCGGGACGACCCGCCTCCCAGGACAAGGCTGACAGCATCAGCCTGCGGGGTTTTGCCATGTTCGAAAAACTCTTGATCGCCAACCGTGGCGCCATCGCCTGCCGCATCCTGCGCACCTTGCGCACGCTGCACGTCAAAGGCATCGCCGTGTACGCCGAAGCCGACGCTGCCAGCCTGCACATCCGCCAGGCCGACGAAGCCTACAGCCTGGGCGACGGCGCGGCAGCGAACACCTACCTTGCGGTGGACAAAATCCTCGCCACCGCCAAGACCTGTGGCGCCCGTGCCATCCACCCGGGCTATGGGTTTCTCTCGGAAAACGCCGCCTTCGCCGAGGCCTGCGAAGCGGCCGGTATCGCGTTTGTCGGCCCCACCCCGGAACAACTGCGGGTGTTCGGCCTCAAGCACACCGCCCGGGCGCTGGCCAAACAGCACGCCATCGCATTGCTCGAAGGCACGGAACTGCTCGACAGCCTCGACGAGGCCCTGCTGGCCGGGGCCCGCGTGGGCTACCCGGTGATGCTCAAAAGCACGGCGGGCGGGGGCGGCATCGGCATGCGCGTGTGCCTGAACGCCGAGGAACTGCGCGACGCTTTCGAGGTGGTCAAACGCCTGGGGCAGAACAATTTCAGCGACGCGGGCGTGTTCATCGAGAAGTACATCCAGCACGCCCGCCATCTGGAAGTGCAGGTCTTCGGCGACGGTTGCGGCGACGTGATCGCCCTGGGCGTGCGCGACTGTTCGGTGCAGCGGCGCAACCAGAAAGTGCTTGAAGAAACCCCCGCGCCCAACTTGCCGCAAGGCATGGCCGACGCGCTGTGCCAGGCGGCAATCACCCTGGCCAAGGCGGTGAATTATCGCAGCGCTGGAACGGTGGAATTTATCTTCGACAGCGCCGACAACCGCTTCTACTTTCTGGAAGTGAACACCCGCTTGCAGGTGGAACACGGCGTCACCGAACAGGTGTGGGGCGTGGACCTGGTGCAGTGGATGGTGCAACTGGCGGCCGGGGAAATGCCGCCGCTTCGCGAACTGGTACTTAACCCCCAAGGGCATGCGATTCAAGCCCGGCTGTATGCCGAAGACCCAGGGCGCGATTTTCAACCCAGCCCAGGGCTGTTGACCCAGGTGGCGTTTCCCGCCGCCGACGGCTTGCGTGTGGACACCTGGGTGGAAGCGGGCTGCGAAATCCCGCCTTACTTCGACCCGATGATCGCCAAGCTCATCACCTGGGCCCCCACCCGCGAACAGGCGCGCCTGCACTTGCATCAGGCGCTGGGCGACAGCCAGTTGTACGGCGTGGAAACCAATCGCGATTACCTGCGCCAGATCCTGCTGGCCGCGCCCTTCGCCAACGGCCAACCGTGGACCCGTTGCCTGGAAGGCCTGACGTACCACGCCAGCACCGTGGAGGTGTTGAGTGCCGGTACGCAAACCAGCGTACAGGACTACCCCGGCCGCCTCGGTTACTGGGCCGTCGGCGTGCCGCCCTCGGGGCCGATGGACAGCCGCGCGCTGCGCCTGGGCAACCGCTTGCTGGGCAATGCCGAAGGCGCCGCCGCGCTGGAAGTCACCATGAGCGGGCCGCGTCTGCGCTTTAATTGCGCGGCGGTGGTGGCGGTGACCGGCGCCGAGATTGCGCTGCTGTTAAATGATGAGCCAGTGGCGATGAACACCGCGCTGCTGATCCCGGCCGGGGCCACGTTGAGCCTCGGCCACATCGCCGGGGCCGGGGCGCGCAGCTATGTGTGCCTGCGCGGCGGCCTGCAAGTGCCGGACTACCTGGGCAGCAAAAGTACCTTCACCCTGGGGCAGTTTGGCGGCCACGGCGGGCGGGCCTTGCGGGCGGGGGATGTGCTGCATCTGTTGCCGCTGGTGGATAGCCGCGCGGGGCAACAGTTCAGCGCCCCGCCCTTGCCCGACACCCGCACTCTGCGGGTGATTTATGGCCCGCACGGCGCGCCGCAGTACTTCAAGCCCGAGTACATCGAGCGTTTTTTTGCGACCCACTGGGAAGTGCATTTCAACTCCAGCCGCACCGGCGTGCGCCTGATCGGGCCCAAGCCTTTATGGGCACGCACCGACGGCGGTGAGGCGGGGTTGCACCCCTCGAACATCCACGACAACCCCTACGCCATCGGCGCGGTGGATTTTACCGGCGACATGCCGGTGATCCTGGGGCCGGACGGGCCGAGCCTGGGCGGTTTTGTGTGCCCGGTGACGGTGATAGAAGCAGACCTGTGGCAACTGGGGCAGCTCAAGGCGGGCGATAAAGTCCGCTTTACCCCCGTGACCCTCGACACCGCACGGGCGTTGGCGCTGACGTGGGATCAGCAGCAGCCCGACGCGGGCCACCCGGAAGGCCCGCTGGACCTGGCGTCGCCTGTGGTGCTGGAGGTGGGCCAGGATGACACCCGTCTGGTGGCCCGCCTTTCGGGCGACACCCACCTGCTGCTGGAAATCGGCGCGCCGGAACTCGACCTGGTGCTGCGCTTTCGCGCCCACGCCCTGATGCAGGCCCTTGAAGCCCTGGCGCTGCCGGGCGTGATCGACCTGACGCCCGGCATCCGCTCCCTGCAAGTTCACTACCAGCCGGAACGCCTGCCGCTGGCCGACCTGCTCGTGCTGATCACCCGTGAATGGCACGCCGTGTGCGCCACGCAAAACCTGCAAGTGCCGTCGCGCATCGTGCACCTGCCACTGTCGTGGGACGACCCGGCCTGTCAGTTGGCCATCGAAAAATACATGACCACCGTGCGCAAGGACGCCCCCTGGTGCCCGAGCAACCTGGAGTTCATCCGCCGCATCAACGACCTGGCAAACCTCGACGAAGTGCGCCACACCGTGTTCGACGCCCGCTACCTGGTCATGGGCCTGGGCGACGTCTACCTGGGCGCCCCGGTGGCCACGCCGCTGGACCCGCGCCATCGCCTGGTGACCACCAAATACAACCCGGCGCGCACCTGGACCGCCGAAAACTCGGTGGGCATCGGCGGCGCCTATTTGTGCGTGTACGGCATGGAAGGCCCCGGCGGTTATCAGTTCGTGGGGCGCACCTTGCAGATGTGGAACCGCTATCGCGACGTGGCGGCGTTCGACGGCAAACCGTGGTTGCTGCGCTTTTTCGACCAGATCCGGTTCTACCCGGTGAGCGCCGAGGAACTGGTGCGGATTCGCCGGGACTTCCCGCTGGGCCGCTTTGAACTGAGCATTGAGCACAGCCAGTTGAACCTGACCGAATACCAGGCGTTTCTGGCGCGCGAAGCCCAGAGCATCGGCGATTTTCGCGGGCAGCAGCAACGGGCGTTCAACGCCGAACGCGAGCGCTGGATCGCCAGCGGGCAAGCGCATTTCGACAGTGAAGACGTGGCAGCGCCGCTGGAGCAAGACACGCCCTTGTTGGCCAACCAGTACAGCATCGACAGCCACCTGGCGGGCAACCTCTGGCAGGTGCAGGTGACGTGCGGGCAGCAGGTCCAGGCCGGTGAAGTGCTGGTGGTACTGGAGTCGATGAAAATGGAGATCCCGGTGGTGGCCCCCTTTGCCGGGGTGGTGCGCGAAGTGCCGGTGCAACCCGGCAGCGGCGTCGGCGCGGGCCAACGGGTGGTGGTGCTGGAGCGCAGTTGACCTTGCAATAACGCTTTGGCGCTGTATCGTGCAAGGCACTTCCACGCCTTGCCCGATACAACCATGACCACGCCAACCCTTTGCCCTGCCTGCGGCGCCCGCAACGACTGCGCCCTGGCCGACCCGCTCACGGCCAGCCAGCCGTGCTGGTGCTACAGCGTCACCCTCGATCCCAACGTGCTCGAGGCATTGCCCGCCGAGCTGCGCAACCAGGCCTGCCTGTGCCCGCGCTGCGCCGGGGTGGACGCGCAATTGCGGCGGGGCCAGTCATGCGCATCGACCGGTTCCTGAGCAACCTGCCACGCTTCAATCGCCAGCAAGGGCGCCTGCTATTGGTGGCGCAACGGATACGCGTGGATGGCCAGGTGGTCCGCGATCCTCATCACCCGGTGCGCGAATTCAGCCGGGTGCTGCTGGACGACGAAGTGCTGCAAGCGGGCAAGCCTGCGCGGTTTTTCATGCTGCACAAACCGCAGGGGTGCGTCAGTGCCACGTCTGACCCGCAGCACCCCACGGTGCTTGATCTGCTGGACGAGCCGGACAAGCATGAGCTGCACATCGCCGGTCGTCTGGATTTCAATACCACCGGTCTGATGCTCCTCACCAACGACGGCCAATGGTCGCGCCGCCTCACCCAACCGGCCACAAAATTGCCCAAGGTGTATTACGTCGAAACAGAACACGACATTGGCCCGCACTACGCCGCCGCGTTCACGGCCGGCCTGTACTTCGCCTTTGAAGACCTCACCACCCAGCCCGCCGGGCTGGAACTACTGGGCCCGCGCACGGCGCGGTTGAGCATCGTCGAGGGGCGTTACCACCAGGTCAAACGCATGTTCGGGCACTTCGACAACAAGGTGACGCGCCTGCACCGCGAGCGCATGGGGCCGCTGGTGCTGGACGAGGCCCTGGCACCCGGGCAATACCGGGCACTGACCGACGATGAAATCCGACAGGTCTGACAACCGTTCATCCTGTGATGGCAAAAAACCAGCCCGCCGCCTTGCGATGGGATCCAACCGCTGCTTGAATCAAACCGCCAGCCGCCTTGTGACTGGCGAGTCACCCAGACCTTTAAGAAACCATCTGCCAGCCTTGCGCGCCTAACGTGCGGGGATATTCGGCAAACAGCCCGCCATAACAACACCCGTCGGCCAGCCGTACCCAGACCGACATGGGCCCCTTCAGGCAACTGCCTACCTGTCATAAAGCTCGTGCAGAGTGATCTGCGCGCACTACCCGCTTGCCAGGAGTCTTACGACATGAGGCCAGAAACAGCTGTGCTGGATATACAGGGTCAGTATCGGGTTTACACGGAGTTCTACCGTGCGCAGGCGGCGGCCAAGACCATCATCCTGGTCAACGGCTCAATGGCCACCACCGCCTCGTTCACCCAGACCGTGAAAGGCCTGCACCCGACGTTCAACGTGGTTTTGTACGACCAGCCCTACGCCGGTCGCTCCAAAATCCATAACCGCCATGAGCAGATGCTCACAAAAGAAGTCGAAGGCCAGATCCTGCTGGAACTGATCGACCACTTCAACGCCGACCACGTGCTGTCCTTCTCATGGGGCGGCGCGGCCGCCCTCGTCGCCCTCGCCCACCGCCCGCGCCGGGTGGAAAAAGCGGTAATCAGCTCGTTTTCCCCAGTCATCAACACGCCGATGCGTGACTACCTGGAGCGGGGCTTCAACTACCTGGGCAACCTGGACCGCGACCGCGTCGGCAACCTGGTCAACAGCACCCTGGGCAAACACCTGCCATCGCTGTTCAAGCGCTTCAACTACAAACACGTGAGCAGCCTGGCTGAACACGAGTACGGGCAGATGCACTTTCACATCCGCCACATGCTCGACGGCGATCGCCAGTGCTACCTCAAGGCGGCCAGACAAATCGACATCCCGGTGTTGTTTTTGAACGGCGAATGGGACGAATACACCAGCGCCCAAGACGCCCGGCTGTTTGAACAACACGTGCCCAAGAGCAGCTTTGGCACCATCCAGGCCACCGGGCATTTTCTGGACATGGAGCACAAAGCCGCGTGCCGGGACAGTCGGCAGGCGTTAATGAAGTTCTTGAAACCGGGCAACAGATCGTGTCCCTGGAAGTGGTGTAACTGAACCAACCGAAGGCGCCCTGTAGGCGA
>NZ_JBSVWN010000043.1:0-55713 GCF_054071325.1 Pseudomonas sp. SDO5215_S409
TTTCATGAAGATCAAGAATGACTTTCCCGGTAATCCGTGAAGAACCAAAAAAAAGCCCGGTCACAGGACCGGGCTCTTTATAAGTGAAGCCGCCGGATTAGACCAGCGTCGACAGCTCAGGTACGGCTTCGAACAGGTCGGCCACCAGGCCGTAGTCGGCCACCTGGAAGATCGGTGCTTCTTCGTCCTTGTTGATCGCGACGATCACTTTGGAGTCTTTCATACCGGCCAGGTGCTGGATCGCGCCGGAAATACCGACGGCGATGTACAGCTGTGGCGCAACGATCTTGCCGGTCTGGCCGACCTGCATGTCGTTGGGTACGAAGCCTGCATCGACGGCCGCGCGCGAAGCGCCCACCGCAGCGCCCAGCTTGTCGGCCAGGGTGTACAGGTGCTTGAAGTTGTCACCGTTCTGCATGCCACGACCGCCCGACACGACGATCTTGGCGGCGGTCAGCTCAGGACGGTCCGACTTGGCCAGCTCTTCGCCCACAAAGCTGGACGTGCCCGCGTCGTGGGCAGCGCCCACCGCTTCAACAGCCGCCGAACCGCCTTGAGCGGCGACCGGGTCGAAACCGGTGGCACGCACGGTGATCACTTTGACCGACGCCGTCGATTGCACGGTGGCAATGGCGTTACCGGCGTAGATCGGGCGCTTGAAGGTGTCAGCGCTTTCGACCGAGACGATCTCGGAGATCTGGTCAACGTCCAGCTGCGCGGCAACGCGTGGCAGGATGTTTTTGCCGTTGGAGGTGGCGGCCGCCAGGATGTGGCTGTAGCCAGCGCCCAGTTCGGCCACCAGAGGGGCCACGTTTTCCGGCAACTGGTGCGCGTAAGCGGCGTTGTCGGCCAGCAGTACTTTGCTCACGCCTGCCACATTGGCGGCGGCTTCAGCCACGGCGCCTGCGCCCTGACCTGCGACCAGCACGTGAATGTCGCCACCGATTTTTGCAGCGGCGGCCACGGTGTTCAGGGTGGCCGGGGCCAGCACCTTGTTGTCGTGTTCAGCGATTACCAAGATAGTCATGATCAGATTACCTTCGCTTCGTTTTTCAGTTTCTCGACCAGTTCAGCCACCGACTTGACCTTGATACCCGCGCTGCGTGCCGCAGGCGCTTCGACTTTGACGGTCTTGTTGGTGGAGGCCGTGGAAACGCCCAACGCGTCCGGCGTCACCGACTCGAGCGGCTTCTTCTTGGCTTTCATGATGTTTGGCAGGGACGCGTAGCGCGGCTCGTTCAAACGCAGGTCGGTGGTGACGATGGCCGGCAGTTTCAACGAAACGGTCTGTGCGCCGCCGTCGATTTCGCGGGTCACGGCAACGCTGTCGCCGCTCACTTCAACCTTGGACGCGAACGTGCCCTGGCCGTAACCGGTCAGTGCAGCCAGCATCTGGCCGGTCTGGTTGTTGTCGCTGTCGATGGCTTGCTTGCCCAGGATCACCAGCTGAGGCTGTTCCTTGTCGACAACGGCCTTGAGCAGCTTGGCCACGGCCAGCGAGGTCAGGTCTTCAGCCGACTCGACGAGAATGGCGCGGTCAGCCCCCAGTGCCAGGGCGGTACGCAGCTGCTCTTGGGCAGTGGTCGGACCGATGGACACGACGACGATTTCAGTCGCAACGCCTTTCTCTTTCAGGCGTACGGCTTCTTCTACGGCGATTTCGCAGAACGGGTTCATCGACATTTTGACGTTAGCGAGGTCGACGCCGGAATTGTCCGCCTTGACGCGAACTTTCACGTTGTAATCGACAACGCGTTTGACAGCTACAAGAACCTTCATGGATTCCTCGTTACTCTCCGGTGAAAAGAAAGTCGCCTAGGCGAACCTGGCGGTTGATGCTCATCGGCACACAAGGGCACCTCCAAAAACGCCGGTAATCGACGGCCGGGTGTCTTGCTCACGGGAATGATGACCGTTCGTCAGTCGTGACTGAGAGGTCATTCTTTATCGCGGCGTGTAAACTGCGCGCCATTGCCTGCGCACACGTCACCCTTTTTGCCTTTATCGTGCCTTTGGACGTGCTCTTGAAAGCAGCAGTCTGCCTACGGTATGCGCAAAACCGACCGTATCTTGACCGGAACGCCTATTCTGGTCAATACGGCAAAAAGGTCCGTGACATGCCGCGCTGCTTTGATTTTCCTAGCGTGCGAGCAATTCAAACAAACGTTTGTATTGGACGCTGGGAGTGGTGTAGATATAATGCGCCGCCTAGAGAGAAAGGTGGGTCCTTCCCTATTCCTTGCGGGAGATTTCTGCAAGTAAGGCCGGACTAATTACCGAACTCCACCCATTAGAAAAAAGCCGTTGAGCCTTGAGTAGGAGATAGCCTGTGGAACGCGAATACATGGAATTCGACGTGGTCATCGTCGGCGCTGGCCCGGCGGGACTGTCCGCCGCCTGCCGATTGAAGCAGAAGGCCGCCGAAGCCGGTAAGGAAATCAGCGTCTGCGTGGTCGAAAAAGGCTCCGAAGTCGGCGCACATATCCTGTCCGGTGCCGTATTCGAGCCACGGGCCCTGAACGAATTGTTCCCCGACTGGAAAGAACTCGGCGCCCCGCTCAACACCCCGGTGGTGCGCGATGACATCTATGTACTGCGTGGCGAGCAAACCTCCACCAAGGTGCCTGACTTCTTTGTGCCCAAGACCATGCACAACGAAGGCAACTACATCATTTCCCTGGGCAACCTGTGCCGCTGGCTCGCCCAGCAGGCCGAAAACCTGGGCGTGGAGATCTACCCAGGCTTTGCTGCCCAGCAAGCGCTGATCGACGAAAACGGCGTGGTGCGCGGGATCATCACCGGGGACCTGGGCGTCGACCGCGAAGGCCACCCGAAAGAGGGCCTGTACACCCCCGGCATGGAACTGCGCGGCAAGTACACCCTGTTCGCCGAAGGCTGCCGTGGCCACATCGGCAAGCAACTGATCCAGCGCTTCAACCTGGACAGCGACGCCGACGCCCAGCACTACGGCATCGGCCTCAAGGAAATCTGGGAAATCGACCCGGCCAAGCACCAACCCGGCCTGGTGGTGCACACCGCGGGCTGGCCGCTGGACATCCTGCGCGCCGAAAACACCGGTGGCTCGTTCCTCTATCACCTGGAAAACAACCAAGTGGTGGTCGGCCTGATCGTGGACCTGTCCTACCGCAACACCTTCCTGTCGCCGTTCGACGAGTTCCAGCGCCTCAAGCACCACCCGGTGCTCAAGCAGTACCTGGAAGGCGGCAAGCGCATCAGCTACGGCGCGCGCGCCATCTGCAAAGGCGGCCTGAACTCGCTGCCCAAGATGGTGTTCAAGGGTGGCGCGCTGATCGGGTGCGACCTGGGCACGCTGAACTTCGCCAAGATCAAGGGCAGCCACACCGCCATGAAGTCCGGCATGCTCGCTGCCGAGGCCGTGGCCGATCGCCTGTTCGCCGAGTCCGAAGGCGGTGACGAACTGACCGCCTACGTCGACAGCTTCAAGAACAGCTGGCTGTACGAAGAACTCTTCGCCAGCCGTAACTTCGGCCCGGCGATGCACAAGTTCGGCCCGATCCTCGGCGCAGGCTTCAACTGGCTCGACCAGAACATTCTGGGCGGCAAACTGCCGTTCACCCTGCACGACACCACGCCAGACTACGCGTGCCTCAAGCTCGCCAAAGACAGCCAGAAGATCCAGTACCCCAAACCCGACGGCAAGTTGAGTTTCGACAAGCTGAGCTCGGTGTTCCTCTCCAGCACCAACCATGAAGAAGAGCAGCCGTGCCACCTCAAGCTCAAGGACGCAAGCATCCCGATCGGCACTAACCTGCCGCTCTACGATGAACCGGCGCAGCGCTACTGCCCGGCGGGCGTGTACGAGGTGATCACCCAGGAAGACGGCGAAAAGCGCTTCCAGATCAACGCCCAGAACTGCGTGCACTGCAAGACCTGTGACATCAAGGACCCTTCGCAGAACATCACCTGGGTAACGCCCGAAGGCGCGGGCGGGCCGACCTACCCGAACATGTAAGCCGATGAAGGCCCCCGAACGGGGGCCTTTTTCATGGCGCGTGATGGCAGCCCTAGGCCGCCCGCTCCTCCCCGGGGCTGCGCTCGAAGTAACGCTTGTACTCGCGGCTGAACTGCGACGTGCTCTGATACCCCACGCTGTGCGCCGCCTGCGCCACGCCCATGCCGTCCACCAGCAGCAACTGCTGGGCCTTGAGCAAGCGCAATCGCTTCAGGTACTGCACCGGCGACAACAACGTGCAGCGCTTGAAATGCTCATGAAACGTGGACGCGCTCATGTGCGCATAGCCCGCCAGCGTCTCGATGTTCAACGGCTCGGCGTAATGGGCATGCAAGTGATGGAGCGACGTCGCCACCCGGGAAAACTGCCCCTGCTGCTCCACCAGCGCACGCAACACGTCCGCCTGTGGCCCGCGCAGTGCGGCAAACAGCAATTCACGCACCCGCGCAGGCCCCAGAATCTGGCTCTCCAGCGGGTCCTGCAGGCACTGCAACAGCCGCTCCACGCACCCGCGCATCGCGTCGTCGAGCACCACTGAGCTCATCGACTCCAGTGTTTGCGCCGCGGGCGGTGGCCCGGCCTGAATGCCCATGGCCATCACCAGTTCGCCCAGCACCACCCGGTCGATGCCCACGGTCACCCCCAGCAACGGCGCGTTGGGCCTGGCAAACGTCTCGCATTCAAAAGGCACCGGCATGGCCTGGATCAGGTAATGCCCGGCGCCGTACTCCAGCGTGCGCGGGCCCAGGTACGCCACCTTGCCGCCCTGCGCGACGATCATCAGGCTCGGCTCGTAGATCTGCGGCCCACGCGCCACATCGCAACTGGCGCGCAGCACCTGCACACCCGGCAGGTGCGTGGGGGAAAAACCGTCGGCGGGGGCCAGGGCGTCAATCAGCTCGACCATCGCGGCGTTGGCATCAAGATGACGGGTCAACAACATGGCAAAAAAACTTCGCAAAAAGGGGATGCCAGCATCATCGCAGGTCTGGCGCCAGAGGGATCCAATCCACCGGCACTCCCGGACGAATAGGCATGAGACTCGGAGCATTCGCCATGTTCGCACCGGGAGCGGGTACGCAAAATTCGCCGCCTCTGCTATTAAAGCGCTTACGAGGTTTTGCCATGTACACCGCCATCGGTTACGCCGCCCAGTCGGCCACTACTCCCCTCGCCCCCCTGTCATTCCAGCGCCGCAGCCCGCGCGCCGATGACGTGGCCATCGAGATCCTCTACTGCGGCGTCTGCCACTCCGACATCCATCAGGCCCGCAACGAATGGGGCATTGCCGTGTACCCGCTGATGCCCGGCCACGAGATCGTCGGGCGGGTCACCGAGATCGGCGCGGCGGTCACCGCCCATAAGGTGGGCGACCTGGTCGGTGTGGGTTGCATGGTCGACTCGTGCCGCCACTGCGACGCCTGCGAGGCGAACCTGGAGCAATATTGCCTGCAGGGCCCGACCATGACCTACGCCACCCCCGACCGTGTAGACGGCAGCAACACCATGGGCGGCTACTCCGACAGCATCGTGGTCAGCGAACATTTCGTGGTGAAAATCCCCGCCGCCCTGGACCCGGCCAGCGCCGCGCCCATTTTGTGCGCGGGCATCACCACCTACTCGCCGCTCAAGCACTACGGCGTCAAGCCCGGTGACAAGGTCGGCGTACTGGGCATGGGCGGCCTGGGGCACATGGGCATCAAGTTCGCCAAGGCCATGGGCGCTGAAGTCACGCTGTTCACCCGCTCGGCCAGCAAGGCCGAAGAAGGCCGCCGCCAGGGCGCCGACCGGGTGATCGTGTCCACCGATGCCGAACAGATGGCCGCCGCGGCCGGGTATTTCGACTTCCTGCTGGACACCATCCCGGTCCAGCACGATTTGAACCCCTACCTGGACACCCTGCGCTTTGACGGCGTGCATATCCTGGTGGGCCTGATCGAGCCGGTAGACCCGCCCGTCAACGCCACCAAGCTGGTGATGGGCCGCAAAGTGCTGGCCGGCTCGTTGATCGGCGGCATTGCCGAAACCCAGGAAGTCCTGGATTTCTGCGCCGAACACGCCATCACCTGCGACATCGAAATGCTCGACATCCGCCACATCAACGAAGCCTACAGCCGCATGATCGCGGGCGACGTGAAGTACCGCTTCGTGATCGACATGGCCACCCTCAAGGCCTGATCAGCCTTTGGCGCCCAACTCCGCAGACAGCCGGGCGGTGACCTGTTTGATCACGGGAATCAGCTCGGCCATTTTCGCAAGCGGCATGTAGGGCACGGTGCTGGCGATGCTGATACCGGCGACAATGCGCCGACTGGCATCGCGCACCGGGGCCGCCACGCAACGGATCGACGGTTCGTTGTCTTCCAGGTCGAACGCATAACCGCCCGCGACGTATTCCTGCATGCGCTGCTCGAACTGCGCCCAGGACTGCTCGGTGTGCTGCGGCCATTGCGGGTTTTTCCCGCCCGCCGGCAGGCTCACCTCATACAGGCGTTGCCACTCTTGCGGCGTGTCATCGAGCAGCAAGGCCTTGCCGATTCCCGTGCGCGCCAGCGGCATACGGTGGCCGACCCGCGAGCGCATTTCTGGGCCGTTTCGCCCCGGGTTCTTGTGCAGGTACAGCACCTCGTCGTATTCGCGAATGGCCAGGTGCACGGTGTCGCCGGTCAGGGCCGACAACTCGTCCAGGTACGGCATGGCCAGGCTCACCAACGGCAACTCTTCACGCGCCTGGAACCCCAGCTCGATCAGCTTGGGCCCCAGCAGGTAACCCACTTGCGGCACTACGCGCAGGTAACGCTCGTCCACCAGGCAACTGGCCAGGCGGTGCGTGGTGCTGCGGGTGGTGCCGATGCGCCGGGCGATTTCCTTGAGGTCCCGCGCGCCAGCGGCCACGGCGTGCACCACGCCCAGGCCACGCAGCAGGGTCTGGGTGCCGGTGGGGGCGGCGTCTTTGGCGGGGTTCGCAACGTTTTCCTGCATATCGGGCCTATTGGGAGGTACGAAAACCGCGGCATTATGGCGCATACCGCCTGCCGGCACACACCGCTCAGCGTTGTTTCAGGCGGTCGATGATCACTGCCAGCAGCAGGATCGAGCCGCGAATCACGTACTGGTAGAAGGTGTCGATGTTTTTCAGGTTCATCGCGTTTTCGATGATCGCCAAAATCAGCACCCCGGCGATCACATGCCGGATCATCCCGATCCCGCCACTGAGCGACACCCCGCCCAGCACGCACGCCGAGATCACCGTCAACTCGAACCCTTGCCCGATCATCGGCTGGCCCGACGTCATCCGCGAGGCCAGGATCACCCCGGCCAGCGCCCCGATCACCCCGTGCACGGCAAAAATGATGATCTTGGTGCGGTCCACATTCACCCCGGCCAGCAGCGCGGCTTCCGGGTTGCCGCCAATGGCCATGGTGTTGCGCCCGTACGTCGTGTAGTTCAGCAGCCAGCCAAAAAACACAAAGCACAGCACGGTGATGACAATCGGCACCGGTACGCCAAACAGCTGGCCGTTGCCAAACACAAAAAAACCTTCGTCCATCACGCCCACGGCCTTGCCGTTGGAAAAGATGTACGCCAGCCCCCGCACGATCTGCATGGTCGCCAGCGTGGTGATCAACGCATTGATGCGCAACTTGGCGATCACGATGCCGTTGATCAACCCCACCACCAGCCCCATGGCCAGCGCCGCCGCCACGCCGAATACCACGCTGTCGGTGTCGCGGATCACAATGCCCGCCACCACCCCGGAACAGGCGATCACCGAGCCCACCGACAGGTCGAAATGCCCCGACGCCAGGCAGAACAGCATGGTGCACGCCGCAATGCCCACGGTGGAAATCGCCAGGCCCAGGCCACGCATGTTCAGCGGCGAGAGGAAGTTGTCGATAAACACGGCGCTCAGCACAAAGATGCCCAAGGCCGCCAGCAGCATCACCCAGTCGTCGAGAAACCTGCGTGCGTTGAACCCCGGCCAGACGCTTCTCGCGGTTTTTACCTGTGACATACCCACCTCGTTGTATTCAGTCCCGCAAACGCGGGAGCGCCAATTGCAACAGCCGCGCTTCGTCGGCCTGCTCACGGGTCAATTCGCCGGTCAGGGCGCCCTCGCTCATCACCAGGATGCGGTCGCTGATGCCCATCACTTCCATCAGGTCGCTGGACACCACAATCACCGCGATGCCGCTGGCAGCCAGGGTGTGGATGATCTGGTAGATCTCGGACTTGGCCCCGATGTCGATGCCACGGGTCGGCTCGTCCAGCAGCAGCACTTTCATGGGCATCGACAGCCAGCGCCCCAGAATCGCCTTTTGCTGGTTGCCGCCCGACAAGAACAGAATCGGCTGCTGCGGCGACGGTGTGCGGATGTTCAACGCGCTGATCTGGCGCCGGGCGTTGGCCCGCTCCCAGCCGCCCTGGATCAGCCAGCCAAACCGCGCATGCTCGCGGCGCGCGCTGATGTTGATGTTCTCTGCCACGCTGGCGCGGGGCACGATGCCTTCTTTCTTGCGGTCCTCGGGGCACAGCAACACACCCGCCGCGATGGCATCGCGCGGCGACTTGAACGCCTGCGTTTGCCCGTGCAACACCAGCGTCCCCTGGGTGCTGCGCGACAGCCCGGCCAACAGGCGCAACAGCTCCGTGCGCCCGGCCCCCACCAGCCCGAACAACCCAAGAATCTCGCCCTTGTTCACCGCAAGGCTCACCGGTTCCTGCAACCCCGGCCCGAGCAAACCCTCGACGCGCAAAGCTTGCCCCTGGTGCTCGCGCGGGCGGTAGTTGTAGATGTCCTGGATGTCGCGCCCAACCATGCAACTCACCAATTGATCGACGCTCAACTGGGCCATGTCCTCGAACGTACGCACGTAGCGCCCGTCCTTGAACACCGTGACCGCATCACAAATGCGAAACACCTCTTCCATGCGATGGGACACGTACAAAATCACCCGGCCCTCGTCCCGCAACCGGGCGATGATCACCATCAGCCGCTCGATCTCCCGC
The DNA here is from genome assembly GCF_054071325.1 of Pseudomonas sp. SDO5215_S409. Classification (NCBI taxonomy): domain Bacteria; kingdom Pseudomonadati; phylum Pseudomonadota; class Gammaproteobacteria; order Pseudomonadales; family Pseudomonadaceae; genus Pseudomonas; species Pseudomonas sp. SDO5215_S409. The sequence continues at coordinate 9,005 of NZ_JBSVWN010000043.1, forward strand.
GCCGACAGGCTGCTGGTGGGCTCGTCAAAGGCGATCACATGGGCATTGCGCGACATGGCCTTGGCGATTTCCACCAGTTGGCGCTGGCCCAGGGACAGGCTGCCCAGGCGCGCCGAGGGGTCGATTTCGTCCGCCAGGCCCTTGAGCAAGTCCCGCGCCTTGCGCAGCATCGCGCCCCGGTTGACCACGCCCCACCGTGTGGGCATGTGCCCCAGCAGCAGGTTTTCGGCGACGGTCATCTCCGGTACCAGTTGCAGTTCCTGGTGGATCACCGCAATGCCGCTGGCGATGCTGTCGGCCGCCGACTTGAAGCTCACCGGCTGCTCGCCCAAGTGCAGGCTGCCGCTGTTGGGCGGGTAAAACCCGCCGAGGATCTTTAGCAGCGTGGACTTGCCCGCGCCGTTCTCGCCCATCAGCGCATGCACCGAGGCGGGCCGCGCTTCAAAGCTGATCTGCGCCAGCGCCTTTACGCCGGGGAACTCCTTGCCGATACCGTTGAAACGCAGGGCCGCGCCGTTCATTTCCACAGGCCGATCTTGCTCAACTCGTCCTTGAAGTTGGCGCGGGTGATCAACGTGACATTGTCCAGTGCGGTGAACTTGGCAGGCTCGGTGCCGTGGGTCACCCACTCATACATCGCCGTGGCGGTCTTGTAGCCGGACGCGTCGGGGCTCAGCAGCATGGAGCCGTAAAAGCCGGTGTCCGCCTTTTTAAGCTCTTCGATGGCGTCAGTGCCATTGATGCCCACGCCGATCACGTTGGCGGCCTTGAAGCCTGCGCTTTCGGTGGCGCGCACGCCGCCCAGCACGGTGCTGTCGTTCATGCCGCCGATGATCAGGTTTTTCGCGCCGCCGGGCAGTTTCACCAGGGCCGAGTTGGTGGAGTCCATGGCCCCCGGCACGTCGAGGGTTTTCTGGGCGTTGAACAGGATATGGTCGGCGGGCAGGCCGGCGGCCTTGAGCCCTTCGACCGAACCGTCGGTGCGTTTCTTGCCGGTTTCCAGCTCGTCGAAGGTGTTGATGACCGCGTAGGTTTCTTTCCAGTCCCAGCCGCGTTTTTTCGCTTCGGCGGCCATCGCCTCGCCTTGCTTCTGGCCGATCTTGTAGGCGTCCAGGCCTACGTAAGGCACGTCTTCCATGGGCTTGCCCTTGGCATCGACGAAGCGGTCGTCCACGGCCAGCACTTTGAGGTTATTGAGCTTGGCCTTGGCCATGATCGCCGGGCCCAGGGACACGTCCGGCGGGCAAATCACAAAGCCCTTGGCGCCGTTGGCGGCCAGGGTGTCGATGGCCGAGAGGGTTTTTTCGCCGTCGGGCACGGCGATCTTGATCACGGTGAAGCCATGGTCCTTGCCGGCTTTTTCGGCAAACGCCCATTCGGTCTGGAACCACGGCTCTTCAGCCTGTTTCACCAGAAACCCGATCTTCACGTCTTCGGCCGAGGCCAGGGTGCTAAGGCTGCCCAGAGCGGCGGCGGCAACCAGGGTACGCAGGGTCTTGTTGAACATAAACCACCTCTTGTTATGGAGCGTTATAGGTTTAGTCGTGGTACATCACCGAGCGCCCGCCATCGATCATCAGGCAGGTGGCATTGATGAAGGGCGCCTCGTCGGTCGCCAAAAACAGCGCGGTCATCGCCACCTCCACAGGCTGGCCGATGCGCTTGGGCGGGTGCAGGTCGAACGCGCGCTGGCGCTCGGCGTGGGGGTCGGGGAAGCCGTTCCAGTAATCGACGTTGAGCTGGGTTTCGATATAACCCGGGGCGATGGCGTTGACGCGAACGCCCTTGGGCGCGTACTCGATGCCCAGCGCGCGGGTGAGGCCCAGCAGGCCGTGCTTGGCCACCGGGTACGGAAAGCAGCCGGGAATGATGTGGCTGGAATGGGTGGACGCAATGTTGATGATGTTGCCGATGCCCTGCTCGATCATGTGCGGGAGCACCGCGCGGCAGCCGTACCAGGCGCCGTCCAGGTCGATGGCAAAGCAGCGGCGCCAGTCTTCCTCGGTCATTTGCAGCGGGTCGCGGAACACATTGACGCCCGCGCAGTTGACCAGCACATCCACCCGGCCAAAGCGCTCAATGGCCACGTCCACCAGGCTGCGCCACTGGTCCTGCGAGGTGATGTCGACCGCTTGCGCGTAAACCTCGGCGCCGCGTTCACGCCAGTGGGCGGCGACGTGCTCGACCTTCTCGGCCTGGATATCGCCGATCACCAACCGCGCCTGCTGGGCCTGGAAGCAGGCGACGATCGCCTCGCCAATCCCCTGCGCCGCGCCGGTGATGACCACCACTTTGTTCTTTAGCCGCTCGCCGTACGTTGGCTCGGGCACCGCAGGTAAAGACAACGGTTGTGCCTGCATCGCGTCACCTGTTTTATTTTTGGTAGTGAAAGCCGATGCAGGCGACTATAAACCCAGACCTTGAAATATCTCAATATATAAATTTGCATCCCATATTTTGAGAGAAGATGTAAAAAACCCGACAACCGTGCCGGGCCTTAAAGGAGTTCACACCGCCAGAAAATAGGTGAGCGGGCGGGCCCGCGATGACCTCAACCCTGAGCGAACTCGCGCAGGGCGTCCCCTTCCATGCGGTAGCGCACCCACTCTTCCTGAGGCTGGGCGCCGATGGATTTGTAGAAGGCAATCGCCGGTTCGTTCCAGTCCAGCACGCTCCACTCGAAACGCCCGCAACCGTTGTCGCAGGCGATCCGGGCCAGGTGGCGCAGCAACTTCTTGCCCGCCCCGCCACCCCGTTGCTCGGGGTTGATATACAGGTCTTCGAGGTACAGGCAATTGCTGCCCAGCCAGGTGGAATAGCTGAAGAAAAACACCGCGAACCCGATGGGCAACCCGTCACGCAGGCAGATCAGGCCGTGGGCGGTGGCACCCTCACTGAACAGGCTGCGTTCGATGTCGGCGACGCTGGCGATCACTTCGTGGCGGGCTTTCTCGTAGTCGGCCAGTTCGGTGATAAACGTCAGGATCTGCGCAGCATCGCTGGGCACGGCGGGGCGAATCTCGATGGTCATGAGCGGGCCTTGTGATGACGCAAAGCGCACATACTAAGAGGGTTTGATAAACGATTGCAGTGCAATTTCTTTCACGGATATCTTAGGCGGCTTTCACCCATTGAGAATATTCATGTCTTTCGCTCCCTTGTCCGACCTCGCCGCCACGCTTATGCCTTACGCCCTCGAGCCTTCGGAGGACGGCGCCCACGACCTGTCCCACCTGCAGCGGGTATGGCACAACGCGCGACTGATCCAGGCCGAGGAAGGCGGCGATCTCGAAGTGCTACTGGCCGCCGTGTTGCTGCATGACTGCGTGGCGGTGGAGAAGAACTCGCCTCTGCGCTCCAAGGCCTCGGTGCTGGCGGCGGCAAAGGCCGGGCAAATCCTGCAGGAACTGAACTGGGCAACGGCGCGAATCGGCGCGATTACCCACGCGATCGAAACGCACAGCTTTTCGGCAGGCCTCGTGCCCACCTCGCTGGAAGCCAGGATCATACAGGACGCCGACCGCCTCGACTCCTTGGGCCTGCTGGGCGTGGTGCGTACGTTCTACACAGCGGGGCGCATGCGCAGCGCGCTCTACGACCCGGCAGACCCGCTGGCCCAGCACCGCGAACTCGACGACAAGCGCTTCGCCCTGGACCACTTCCAGGCCAAGCTGCTGCACCTGGCCCAAGGTTTTCAGACGCCGACGGGCCAGCATCTGGCGCAGGTCCGCCACGAGCGCCTGAAGGACTTCATGGACACGTTCGTCGACGAAATCGGCGGGCTGGGCGAAACCGCCTGACCCATCAACCCGCAGGGTGCTGGCAAGGCCAATGCCCCCACCCATCCGCCGGGCAAGACCAGTTCAAATACGTGACAGGCTGGCGCGGCCTCGTCCGACCACTCCGCAAGCCCTATCCCCGCACATTTAAGCCGTGCTTCACGCCCGCACCAGGCCTGTGCGAACAGCGCCGCGCGATGCGCCTGGGGAGCGGCATTCACTTGGGCAGCCACGCCAGGCCCCAGGTAATCCAGCGCCACTGCCTGCCAGTCTGGGATCTGTTGCAGGGCCATCACGTCAACCCCGACCGGGCCATGCAGGTTCACCGCCGCCACGCAAAAACCGGCCTCATGGCTGATGGACAACCCCGGTGCCGGGTAGCCCGCCAGCCACAGGCGTGCCCGGGCAAGAGACGCGCCCCGCCAAAGGCCTGCCAGCTGTACGGCACTTGAACAAAGCCGAGCGCCTTGACCGTTGGTCGCAACACAAAAACTTACACGTCACCTTCGACCGTTCGTCGTTGCCCCGGCACCAACCGCAAACAGGGGCGGACCAATATCAGGTACGGACTTTAATCATAAGGAGACACCTCATGAAAACTTCCAAGCTTGCCGCCCTCGCCCTCACCGGCCTGCTGTCTGCGGCCTCCCTCAGCGCCTTTGCGGCCACCAGTTCCACCGGCAAGACCGACCCCATCGGCAGCCCGCCCAACCCGGCCACCGAAGAATCCAAAGGCTCCATGGGCACCGGCATGGACACCAATGGCGGCGCCCTCATCGACAACAGCAAAGACCCGCGCACCCAAGGCAACGACACCAACCGCGGTGGCGGCGCCGTGCCGAACGGCAAGATGGGCCCTGGCGCCATCAAGACCCCAGGCGATGACTCCAACATCCCGGGCGCGCCCAAGCAGCCCGCGCCGTAAGCCACTGGCAGACGCACACCCACCCGATCATTTCCCCATGAAGAGGTACGCATGAACGTCGACAAGAACCTGGAAAAAGAAGTCCTCACCCGCCTGTTGCATGCCCACCCCAGCGGCTTGGGCAAGGAGGTGCTGGACAACTATCGGGGTGAAAAAGTGGTGGTCAGCGCCCTGGCTGGCTTGCAGGAACGGGGCTTGATTCAGAACGGCCACGTCACCTGCAACGATGCGGGCGAACACGCGCTCAACCTGCCGATCAAACTGACAGCTTCGGGCGTGGACGCGGCGCGCAGGCTGGACAGCGAGTAAGGCGTCGACGCGCGGGTTTCAAGCGCAAAAAAAACCCTGAGGGCGCCTGCTCCCTCAGGGTTTTTCATGCATTGGTCAGCGCTCGCTGGTGTGCAACAGGGCGTCCACTTCTGCGGTGCCGGGCGAGGTGGCCGGGCCCCAACGGGTGACCGCCAAGGCGGCCGCAGCATTTGCCCGTCGCGCGGCGGCGAGCACGGGCAGGCCGCCCGCCAACGCGGCGATGAACACACCGGCATGGGCATCGCCCGCACCGTTGCTGTCCACCGCCTGCACCTTGAAGCCTGGCACGTGCTCGACCTGCCCGTGCTGGCTCACCCAGCAGCCGTTGGGGCCGTCGCGCACCACCATCAACGCCTCGGCGGGCAGGTGGGCGCGCAGCGACGGCAAGGCGCTGGCCAGTGTGCTCGCCCCGGTGAACGCCAGGGTTTCCGGGCCGTTGCTGGTCCAGATGTCGATGCGCGGCAGCAAGGCTTGCATCAAGGCCGAGTCCGGCGCCTTTACCAGCGGGCCCGGGTCGAACACCACGCTGATCGCCCGTGGCAACGCCAATAACCAGTCGATCAACGGCTGGGCCTTGCCCTCCAGGAGCAGGCTGTAGCCGCTGACATACACATAGTCGTCGCCACGTGGCGCGCTGTTGGCCAGGTCCTGGGCGCCCAACTCGCCTTCGGCGCCCAGGTGGGAAATAAACGTGCGCTCGGTGCTGGCTTCGGTCAGCGACACGCACAGGCCGGTGTCCTTGCCTGCGCTGGCGGCCAGCGCCATTTCAATGCCCTCGGCCTGCATGGCCGCGCGGGCCAGGTCGCCAAAACGCCCAGTGCCATGTCGCCCCAGATACACCACCGGCAATCCGTTGCGCCGGGCGGCGGCCATCACATTAAAGCCGCCACCGGCCTCAAAGCTCGCAGATCGCGCCAGCACGTCGCCGCCGCTCGCGGGCAGGGTGTCCAGGGCCATGACCAGGTCAACGATGACCTGGCCGGTGTGCAGCAATCTAGACATGAGCACGCTCGACCAACGCCGGGCGACGGTCGGTCGCGCCACCCAGCAGTGCATAAAGGCCGCCGCCCACCACAAAGGTGACGATCCAGCCCAGGCCGTTATGGCCCAGCCAGGAATCGGACAGCGGCCCGGCAAACCAGATGTTGTCGGCGGTGGTGCCAATGGTGGTGAAACTGAATCCCAGCGCGATCGCAACCGCCCATGCGCCGAACGCCCGCCATTCCACCCCGCCGCGATACCAATAAGCGCTGGCTGGGCTCACGTCCAGGAGGTCGGTGGGGCTGTAGTAATGGCGATGGATCAGGTCGACCACAAAGATGCCGACCCACGCGGTGATCGGCACCGCCAGCAGGGAGATAAAGGTGATGAACGGCCCGTAGAAACTGTCGGCGATCAGCATGAAATAAATGGAACCGGCGAAGATCGCGACGATGTCGACGATCACCGCGTGCACGCGCTTGACCTTGAGGCCCAGGGTCAAGGTGGTGAGGCCTGCCGAGTACACCGACAGGTTGTTGGACAACAGCAGCCCGCCAAATGCGGTGATCAGGTACGGCACGGCCATCCAGGTGGGCAGCATGTCGCGGATCGCGATGATCGGGTCGGTGGCCGAGGCCAGGTCATGGTTGCCCACCGACAACAGGCCGCCCAGGGTAATCAACAGCACCAGCGGAATGCCTGCGCCAAACGCGGCCGACGCCACCAACCGTGCGGCCTTGACGCTGCGATGCTGGTAACGGGACATGTCGGCACCGGCGTTGGCCCAACCGATCCCCGTGCCAGCAGCCATGGTGCCAACGCCGATGATCATCGCGCTCAGCGGCGCCGGGGTGGCGTTGAACACGGCGCTCCAGTCGATGGTGGCACACAGAAAACCGCCCACCAGGATGTTCAGCGCGCCGAACACGTAGGTGGCCCACTTCTGGATCACCAGCAACGTGGCATGGCCCAGGCCCGACACAGACAAGGTCAGCAATACAAAAATGCCGATGAACAGCAGGGTCAACAGCGGCGCGCTTTTGGCCTCTACCGGCGAGTTGAACAGGATCGAGCACAGCGACAACAGTACGAAAGCGGCCGTGGTGGTGTTGACGGTTTCCCAGCCCAGGCGGGACATCAGCGACACCAGCGTAGGACCGATATTGCCGCGCACGCCGAAAATCGCCCGTGACAGGGTCAGGCTCGGCGCACGGCCACGACGGCCTGCGATGGAGATGATCCCCACCACGGCGAACGAACCGGCCGCGCCCAAGATAGCGACGATAATCGCCTGCCAAATGGCCAGGCCGCGAAACGCCACCAGGGTCGCGCCCAGCGGCAAGCCGAGGATGCTGATGTTGGCGGCGAACCACACCCAGAACAGTTGCAGCGGGTGGCCGTTACACTCGGCCTCCGGGACGGGTTCGATGCCGCGTGTTTCCAATTGCCCGGCGCTTTGGCCGGAAGAAGTCGTACTCATGGGGTGTGCTCCTGACGCTTGTTTTTCTTGTGGGAGTGGCAGTCGACGCTAGGTCCTCCTGACCCAATCAAGATCCTGTGGGAGCGGGCCTGACGCCCCTCCCACATTTTTTTGGGTGGCCTTCAGCGCAACCTGAGCAGGCCCTCGACCAGCGGCTGCAAGTCGAGCCCGTTGACCTGTTTGACCTGCTCGATCAGCGTCGTTGGCCAGCACGCCAGCCCCAGGCACGCGCCGAGCATTGCGCCCAGGATCGCGGCGATGGTGTCGGTGTCGCCGCCCAGGCTCGCGGCCAGGCACACGGCTTCAAACGCGTCCATCTCCTCCACGGCCACTTGTTGCGCCAGGGCGAACGACACCACCACCGATTCCTGGGACGCCACCGAGGTGCCGATCAACTCGTAAAGCAACTCGGCGAACAGCGCCTTGTCGCCACTGGCCACGCTCAACGTGCGCGCCCAACTGATGCGCGTGGCAATGCGCCCGCCCGCCACCCAGTGCCCGTGGCCTTCGGCCTGTTGTGCCACCTGTACGCCCAGGTTCAGCGCCTCGCCCAGGTCGGCGCCGTTGATACCGGCGGAAATCACCGCCGCCACGGCCGCGGCGCTGGAGATGCCCAGGCTGGTGTTGTGGGTCACCTGGCAAGCCTGGATCACCGCCTGAAGAAAGCGCGCCGGGTCGCTCACATCCGCGGCAATGCCCACCGGCGTAATGCGCATGGCCGCGCCATTGGTGGTGCCGTAGCGCCCGGATTCCTCGGGGGTGTGACCGGCCAGGATCAGGTCGATGGCGCGTTTGGTCGAAGGGCCCAGCAGGTCCTGGGACCCCTTGGCGCGCATCGCCGCTTCCCAGTCGATCAGGCGCTGGGCCAGCACCTTGGGTTCGATGTGGCCGTGGCCGTCCACCAATAACTGGCCCACCAGGATCGCCTGTTCGGTGTCATCGGTAATCGAGCCCTTGGGCATGCCTGGCGCAATGGGTTGGTCGGCACCGGCGTCGTGCAAGGTGGTGATCGAGCCAAAACGCGCACGCACCTGTTCGCGACTCAGCGATTGGGTGGGCATGCCGAGCGCATCGCCCAGGGCCAGGCCATAGAAGGCGCCGAGGGCGCGGGTGTGGGCGGTCATGTCGGCGTTCCAAATTGAAGGTGCAGGCGAAAGTGCACAGGGTCGAGCAGGCTTTCGACGTGCTCCATGAAGCGGTCCTGCCGGTCGTAGGTGGTGCGTTGGGCCTTGAGAAACACCGTGCCGACCGGACGGCCGAGCAAGGCGGCGTCGGCTTCGTTCAAGGGTTCGGCGCCGATCCACTGATCGCCGGTGGCGCCCACGTAGCCGTAGGCCGCCAGCGTAATGGTCAGGGAGTTATCGATCAGGCCGACCTCGGGCAGGCTTTCCAGGCCTCCGGAAGCGGGCATCAGCGAGCGCTCCAGCGACACGGCAACGCCGTCCGGCAGGCGACGCAGGCGGTCGAGGGTGATGAACTGGTCGCTGCCGTAGCGGCTGAGCAGGTCCGGCCGGGTGATGGCCTGCAGGCACAGGACCTCGGTACTCACCCGGGCACCGCTGTCGGCCAGGGCCTGGGCCCAACCGCTGCGCTGGTCGAGCACCATGCCGTCAAACGTGACGATGGAGCCCACCCCGCTCTGGGTCGCGATGTAGCTGCGCCGCTTGAGTTCGGCCAGGGCTTCACGCAGCGTGCCGCGGCTCACGGCAAACTCTTCGGCCAGTTGGTGCTCGCCCGGCAACAGGAAGCCGTCGGCCATTTCTCCACCTTCGATACGGCGGATCATTTCGTCGACGACGCGTTTTTTCTTATCAAATCGGACATGTTTAATCATGTACAAATTGATAATCGAAGGCTGTCGTTACAGCAAGCGAATTATTCGGTTTGTGTAAGGGAAAGCCGGGTCAGGGTTCAAGGCCGATAGGGAAAAACACCCCGGCGCTCCACACGCCGAGCCACGTTTGACCGTCGATCGGATGGCTCACCGCCAACTCGACCAGTTGGTAAAAAACGTTGCGGTGCACCAGGGCTTCCAGGTTGTTGCGCACCAACAGGTAAGGCGCGGGCTCCTGGGTAAGCGGGTCGATGTGCACCCGCAACGCGTGGGCCGGGCCGGCCTCGACCTGTTCATCCACCTGGGTGGTGAAGCGCAGGACCTGGCTTGTGCCCTGCCCTTGCACCTCCAGCATCACGGCCACGAACGGGGCGTCATCAACGATGATCCCGACTTTTTCCACCGGCGTGATCAGAAAATAATCATCGCCGTCGCGGCGCAGGATGTTGGAGAACAGCTTGACCATGGGTTTGCGACCAATCGGCGTGCCTTGGTAATACCAGGTGCCGTCGCGGGCGATGCGCATGTCGATGTCGCCGCAAAAGTCCGGGTTCCACAGGTGCACCGGGGCCGGTCCCTTGCCTTTGGGCAGTTGCGCCAGCAGGTCGCCTGCCTTGGCCGAATCGCTCATGCGGCTCTCCTTTTCACTCACTGATCGCTCATGCCCAGCAGGCCCCGCGCGTATTGCGCCAAGGGCTTGGCGATCAGGTCTTCAGGTTTGGTGTCGTGGAAGGTCAGTAAACCGCCACGGCTGCGAATGCGTGCAGTATCGATCAAATACTGGGTGCTGGTTTCGATCAGCATGATCTGAATCACGCCGCTGTCCACCCCCAGGCGGTCCACGGCTTGTTGGTCGGCCCACTCGTCGGCGTTGCCGATGCGGTCGTCTGCCTTGGCAAACCGGCAGTACAGCAAGTAATGCGCCCCGGCGGCCCGCGCTTCGGCCATGGCTTGTTCCAGGCCTTCGGGCGCACGGGCGCGGCGGACCATGGGGAAGTATTCGACAAACCCGTTGAAGGCTTCTTCGGCCACCACGTTGGGCCGTGGGTAAGCGCTGCCGGGCGGGGTGAACGCGCCCTGGGCAATGTAGACGAAGGAGTCCGGCTGTATGCGAATAGACGCGGTGCGACGGGTATCGCTGTGGTCCAGCAACCCGGCATCGCTCATTTGATAGCGGGTGCCTTCGGCCATATCGCTGACGGTCATGCAGCCACCCAGCGCCAACGACGCCAGCACCAACACCAGACTACGCATCCTGTTCCTCCCGAGGCCGGTGACGGAAAACCGGCGAATGGCCACGAGATGCAGGTTCTGCGCCAGTTCGCCAGCGTGTCAGCCGCCGATGATCTTCATCACGGTGGCGCCGCCGGAGAACGCCACTTCCTGCTTGTCGCCCAACGCCTTGACCAGCAAACGCTGCAGCGCTGGCAGCGCCTGGTGGCGGGGCTTGTCGAGCAAGTCGCCCACATAATGGCGGTTGCTCGACGACAGGCAGCCGTGCAACCAGCCGGTGGATGACAGGCGCAGGCGTGAACACGTCCGGCAGAACGGCACGCTTTCGTTGGCAATCACGCCAAAGAAGCCTTTACCGGGGATTTGATAACGCACGGCGGTGGCGTCCACCGGGGCGTCGGCTTGCAGGTAGTCGTGGGCGTCGCCAATCAGGCTCAGCAGCTGCTGGAGGCTGACGAACTGTTGCAGGAAGCTGTTGGCGTCGCTGGCCAGGTGGCCCATGCGCATCAATTCAATGAAGCGCAGCTCGAACCCCCGCTCCAGGCAGTAATCGAGCAGCGGCATCACCTGGTCCAGGTTCTGCCCGCGCAGGGGCACCATGTTGACCTTGATCTTGATACCGGCGGCGCTGGCGCGGTCCATGCCGTCGAGCACGCTGGCCAAGTCGCCGCCCCGGGCGATGCTCCGGAAAGCGTCGGCGTCGAGGGTGTCGAGGGACACGTTGATCCGGCGAATCCCGGCGTCCACCAGCAACGGCAACTTGCGTGTCAATAATTGGCCGTTGGTGGTCAGGCTGATGTCATGCAAACCCATGCGCCCCACGGCCCGCATGAACGCCTCGAGCTTGGGGCTCACCAGCGGCTCGCCGCCCGTGATGCGCAAGCGCTCGATACCGGCGGCTTCGATCAAGTACTCGACGCCCCGCGCCATCGCTTCTGCCGACAGCTCGTCCTGCGCAGCCACCAGCCGCTTGCCATTGGGCACGCAGTAGGTACAAGCGTAATTGCAGGCTGAGGTCAGGCTGATCCGCAAATTGCGAAAGCGCCTGCCTTGACGATCAACGATCATGGATCACTCCGGCAGAGGATAAATCGGGCGCACCAGAACCTGACTTAAAAATCAGATTTTGGCAAGATCCTTGCCTGAGTATATTCCCGGGTTAACACAACTAGCCGCCCATCATTGAACGGCGGGGGTTTCACCGCTGTGCTTGCGCTTGTTGCCCATGCGCACGCCAATGTCCATCAAGAACTGGAAAAAGCCTTCCTGATCTTCCAACACATTGCTCCAGAATGGCGAGTGATACAACGCCACGGCGCCGTGCACCAGGGCCCAGGCCGCGCAATAGTGGAAATACGGCGGTACATCTTCCAACTTGCCTTCGCTGATGCGGCCCTTGATCAGCAGCGTGAGGCGCTCGAAGTTCGAGGCGCGGATCTTGTGCAGCTCCTCGACCATCTCCGGCACCTGATGGCCTTTTACCACTTTTTCTTCCAGGCGGTCGAACAGGCGATAGCGCTGGGGGTCACGCATGCGGAACTCGAAGTAAGCGCGCGACAGCGCCTCCTTGTCCTTGTCGACATCGGCCGAATGCAGCAACTCGTTCAGGTCGCGCTCGTAGTCGAGCATCAGGCGCAAGTAGATCTCGGCCTTGGACTTGAAGTGCTTGTAGATCGTGCCTTTGCCGATACCCACGGCGTCCGCGATCATCTCGACGGTGACGCTGTCTTCGCCTTGTTCAAGGAATAACTTGAGTGCGGTGTCGAGAATTTCCTGCTCGCGGCGGCGAAACTCACGGACCTTGCGGGGTTCTTTTTGCATGGGGAACAGGTCTGCCGAGGTCGATAGAGGGAGGGCAACGTGACCCAGGCGTGGCCTGGCGGAACGTTTTACCCGGTGCGCGGGATTATCCCGACTGAACGGTCGCCGGGCAACGTCTATGTGAACAAACTTTGCAGTTAACTGACAGTCCGCCAACGAATGGGGGCATTCGGGTCAGAAAATGACACCGCCTGGCGCGGCACAATGAGAACTCAAGCGAAGCGCGCGTATTCCAAATCTGTTTAAAAAACGACCAGATGTGCACTGGACTGAATCCAATCCTGATCAATACTTCAACTGTCGGCGTGGCATCTCCCCCAAGTGGCGCGTCGACCTGGGTACCGACGGACTGTGTGCCCTTGTTTTACTCCTAATGGTCTTAGCCCGGATTCACCCCCCAGAACCCGGGTTTTTTTTTGCCTGCGATTCAGGCCACGTGAGCCAGCGGGAACAGGCGCTTGAAGTTTTCGGTGGTCTGCTCGGCGAAACGCTCGTAGGGCACGCCTCGCAGCATCGCCAGATACTCCGCCACGTCGCGCACGTATTCCGGCAGGTTTGGCTTGCCGCGATGGGGGATGGGCGCCAGATACGGCGAGTCGGTTTCCACCAGCAGGCGATCGGCGGGCACCTGGCGGGCCACGTCGCGCAGGGCGTCGGCGTTGCGAAAGGTGACGATCCCCGACAGCGAGATGTAAAAGCCCAAGTCGAGGGCGGCCTTGGCCATGTCCCAGTCTTCGGTGAAGCAATGCAGCACACCGGCGTGGGGCAATGCGGCTTCGCGCAGCAGGGTCAGGGTGTCGGCACGGGCGCCACGGGTGTGGACGATAACCGGCTTGGCGGTTTGCGCGGCAGCTTGCAGGTGCAGGCGGAACGAGGCCTGCTGCAAGTGGGCGGCTTCGGGTTCGTAGTGGTAGTCCAGGCCGGTTTCGCCGATCGCCACCACCCGTGGATGGTTGAGTTCACTCAACAGCCAGTCGAGGGCCGGGGCTTCGCCGGGCGTGAGGTCCAGCGGGTGGATGCCCACCGAGCAGTCCACATCGGCGTAACGCTCGGCCAGGGCTTTGACGTCGGCGGCGTTTTGCGCGCTCACGCCAATGCACAAAAAGTGCCCGACGCCGCGCTGGCGTGCGGCGTCGAGGGCGGCGTCCAGGGAGCCGTTGTGCTGGGCCAGGTCGAGGCGGTCAAGGTGGCAATGGGAGTCTACGAGCATAGGAAGTTACAACTTGAGTCACGGGAAAAGTCTGACCGACGATACACCCGTCGGCCACGGAAATTAACGACGGCCGAGCAACCCGACCCATTGCACCAACAGGGCCTCCAGCAGCAAGACGCGATTGAGGTTGGCCTTGCCGAGGATTTTCTGGCGCTGGGCGAGGATCCAGTCCTGAATGTTCAGCACTTTGTCCTGCGCGCTCTTTTGCGCCAGGTATTGCACGACCTTGCGCATGTCGGCCAGGCCCAGGCCGTTTTCGTCCTGGGTCAGTTGGTAGCGCAGGATCAGGCTGGACCAGTCGCAGAACCAGTCGAACAGCAGCAGCAGCGGAATGTCTTTCCACGCGGTTTCAGCCAGTTGGGTGGCAGACTGCTCTTGCTTGAGCAGTTTTTTAACCCCGTCCACCACCAGCGCACGTTGTTCGCGAACGCCCTGGGCCTGCAATTTGACGGCCGCCAGGGGCGAACCGGCAGCCAGGGTCAGCAGTTCGACCCGCTCGGCTTCGCTGCACTCGGGTAGCGCCTGGGCCAGCCACTGCAAGCTCATCGCCTCGCCCGGCAACGGGCAGGCCTGTTGCACGCAGCGGCTGCGAATGGTCGGCAGCAGGCGGCTGGACTGATGGCTGACCAGCAACAACACGGTGTCGCCGGACGGTTCTTCCAGGCTTTTGAGCAAGGCGTTGGCGGCGTTGATATTCATCGCCTCCACCGGCTCGATCAGCACCACTTTGCGCCCGCCCAATTGCGCGGTCTGCACCACGAAGCTGACCAGGTCGCGCACCTGGTCGACCTTGATCGCCTTGTCGGCCTCTTCCGGTTCCAGCACGTAGTTATCCGGGTGGCTGCCCGCTTTGAGCAGCAGGCAGGCCTTGCACTCACCGCACGCCTCAAGCGCCACGGGCCGCTGGCACAGCAGGCTGGCCATCAAGCGCTCGGCCAATGCGCGCTTGCCGATACCGACCGGCCCGTGCAGCAGGTAAGCGTGGGCGTGCTGGCGACGGCCGGCCAACTGTTGCCAGAGACTCTCCTGCCACGGGTAGGCTTCAGCCACGGATACGCTCCAGCAGGGAGGGCAACAAGGCATCGATGGCCTGCTGAACCTGGGCCAACGGCTGGGCCGCATCCAGCAGGCAGTAGCGCGCAGGGTCCGCCGCGGCGCGCTGGAGAAAGGCGCTGCGTACGGCGTCAAAAAACACTCGGCCTTCAAGCTCGAAACGGTCCAGTCGGCCCCGGGCACTGGCGCGGGCCAGGCCGATGTCCACTGGCAGGTCGAACACCAGCGTCAGGTCGGGGCGCAAGTCGCCCTGGACGAAGGTTTCAAGGCTGGCGATGCGGGCCAGGGACAGGCCACGACCGCCGCCCTGGTAGGCGTAGGTCGAATCGGTAAAACGGTCGCAAATCACCACGGCGCCACGGGCCAGCGCCGGGCGAATGACTTCGGCAAGGTGCTGGGCCCGGGCGGCGAAGACCAACAGCAGCTCGGTGTCCGGGTTCATCTGTTCGTCGCCCGGAGCCAGCAGCACGTCGCGGATGCGCTCGGCCAGCGGCGTACCGCCCGGCTCACGGGTGAGCACCACCTCGACGCCTTCGGCGCGCAGGCGCTCGGCGAGGTATTCGCGGTTGGTGCTTTTACCGGCGCCTTCCGGGCCTTCCAGGGTAATAAACAAGCCAGTCACAGGCAGTCCTTAGTCAGAGTTGGGCGGGCTTTGCGGTGCGTCGGCATCGGGCGCGGGCGCCGTGCCTTGTGTAGGTTTCACAACCGGAGCGGGGCTGGAACGATAGTCGGCGCGGCGCTTGAGCTGAAACTCGCGCACGGCCGCGTTATGGGCGTCCAGGTTGTCGGAAAACAGATGGCTGCCATCGCCCCGGGCAACGAAGTAAAGGCTGCTGCCCGGCACCGGGTTCAAGGCGGCATGGATCGCCTCGCGCCCCACCATTGCAATCGGCGTAGGCGGCAGCCCGGCCACCATGTAAGTGTTGTAGGGGTTGGCTTCTTTGAGATGGGCGCGGGTCAGCTTTCCGTTGTAGCGCTCGCCCAGGCCGTAGATCACCGTGGGGTCGGTTTGCAGCAACATGCCCACTTGCAGGCGGCGCACGAACACACCGGCAATCTGGCCGCGCTCTTCTGGCACGCCGGTTTCTTTCTCGACCAGCGAGGCCATGATCAAGGCTTGATAGGGGTCGGTATAAGGCGCATCAGGCGCGCGCTTGCTCCACTCCTGCGCGAGGACATCGTCCAGGCGGTTGTAGGATTTCTTCAGCAGCTCGACATCGGTCATGCCGCGCACGAAGCGGTAGGTGTCGGGGAAAAAACGCCCTTCCGGGAACACGCCCGGGTGGCCGAGCTTTTCCATCACCTCGCTGTCACTGAGCCCCGCCAGGGTCTGCTCGATTTTTTCGTGCTTGCCCAGCGCGGCGCGCACCTGGCGAAAGTTCCAGCCTTCCACCAACGTGAGGCTGTATTGCACCACTTCGCCGCGCTGCCACAGCCCGATCAACCCTTGGGCGGTCAGGCCCGGGGTCATGCGGTATTCGCCGCTGTGCAGCGGTTGGCCGTCGAGGTTGAAGCGCCAGTAGAGGCGCAACCAGAAGGCGTCCTTGATCACGCCATCGTTTTCCAGGCGATTGAAGGTGCCGGAAGGGGTCGCACCGACGGGCACGTCCAGCAATTGCTCTTGGGTCAGGTTCAACGGCTGGTTGATGGCCGCGTCCAGCTTCCAGGCAGAAAAACCCAGCGCCAGGCCGACCAGAACCAGACCCACCTGGAGCAGCAATATACATTTACGGATCAAATCAATTACCCAATAGCGCGCGAACAATGGCCTGCAGTTTACGGGTGAGCGGACCAACCGGCCAGCGCATCTCCCCATACTCGCGCACCGGCCAAATGCCATAAACGCTGTTGCACATGAACACTTCGTCGGCCTGCTGCAACTGCTCGAGGTGGATATCGGCCACGGCCGCCGGGATGCCCAGGGCCTGCGCCTGGGCCAGCAGCTCGGCGCGCATCACGCCGGCCACGCCGCAACGATTCAGATCAGCGGTCAGCAAGGTGCCGTCACGCACCACAAACAGGTTGCTGAATACGCCCTCGATGACGCGCCCGGACATATCCAGCATCAAGCCTTCGGCGTGCTCGGCATCTTGCCACTCGGCGCGGGCCAGTACCTGCTCCAGGCGGTTGAGGTGTTTCATGCCGGCCAGCAAGGGTTGCTCGGACAAACGGGTAGCGCACGCAAACAGGCGAATGCCCGCGTCGGCATGCGCCGGGGGATAAGTGGCAGGCGGGCTGCCCTGCAGGATACGTCGCGCCGGGGCGCCAGGGTTCAGCCCATATCCGCGCAGGCTGTCGCCACGGGTGAGGATCAATTTGAGGATGCCCTCACCCAGCTCGGCGGCGTAGGTGAGCAATTCGCGGCGGATCAACCCGTAATCCGCGACGATCGCCAGGCGCGTGCAGCTGTGCGCCAGGCGTTGCAGGTGACGATCGAGCAGCACGGGCTGCCCGGCCCTGATGGCGATGGTTTCAAACAGACCATCGCCATAGGCCAGGCCGCGGTCTTTCAAGGGCACCGCGTGCGCTGGTTGACCGTCGACCCAGCTGTCCATCACTCGGTGAACCGGCGGAACACCAGGGAACCGTTGGTGCCGCCAAACCCGAAGGAGTTGGACACCGCCACGTCGATCGCCATGGGCTGCGCTTGGTGAGGCACGAAGTTCAGGTCGCAGCCTTCGTCCGGCTCATCGAGGTTGATGGTCGGCGGGGCGACCTGATCCTTGATGGCCAGCACGCTGAAGATCGCCTCGACCGCGCCCGCCGCACCCAACAGGTGACCGGTCATGGACTTGGTGGAGCTGACCGCCAGTTGGTAGGCGTGCGCGCCAAACACCGACTTGATCGCCTGGGCTTCCGCCAGGTCGCCGGTGGGGGTCGAGGTGCCGTGGGCGTTGATGTACTGGACCTGCTCGATATTGACCTTGGCATCGCGCAAGGCGTTGGTGATGCAACGCGCAGCGCCTGCGCCGTCGGCCGGTGGCGAGGTCATGTGGTAGGCGTCACCGCTCATGCCAAAACCGATGATTTCGGCGTAGATGGTCGCGCCACGGGCCTTGGCGTGCTCGAGTTCTTCAAGCACCAGGGCACCTGCACCGTCGGACAGCACGAAGCCGTCGCGGCCCTTGTCCCATGGACGGCTGGCACGGGTCGGCTCGTCATTGCGGGTGGACAGCGCACGGGACGCGCCAAAGCCGCCCATGCCCAGGCCGCAAGCGGCCATTTCGGCGCCGCCAGCGATCATCACGTCCGCTTCGTCATAAGCGATGTTGCGCGCCGCCATGCCGATGCAGTGCGTGCCCGTGGTGCACGCCGTGGCGATGGCGTAGTTAGGCCCCTGGGCACCCAGATGGATGGACAGGAAGCCGGAAATCATATTGATGATCGAACCGGGCACGAAGAACGGCGAGATCTTGCGCGGGCCGGTTTCGTGCAGGATGCGGCTGGTTTCTTCGATATTGGTCAAACCGCCAATGCCCGAGCCCATGGCCACGCCGATGCGTTCACGGTTGGCGTCGGTGACTTCAAGGCCTGCGTTACGCACCGCCTGGAAACCGGCTGCCAGGCCGTATTGAATGAACAGGTCGAGTCTGCGCGACTCTTTGGGGTCGAGGTAATCCCCAACGTTGAAGCCCTTTACCGAGCCGCCAAAACGGGTGGAATAGGCACTAAGGTCCGTATGCTCGATCAGACCGATACCACTGTGGCCAGCCAGAATGCCCTGCCAACTGCTCGGCACATCCGTACCCAGTGGCGACAACATACCCATACCGGTGACTACGACGCGTCTACGCGACACAGCACTCTCCTTTTTCTAATGACGACTTTGCATCAGGCCTAAAGAAAAAACCGCACGCTGTAACAGCAGTGCGGTTTTTCCCTGACAGCGTGCAACGATTACGAACGATTAACCCTGGTGGGCGTTAACGTAATCGATAGCAGCTTGAACGGTAGTGATTTTTTCAGCTTCTTCGTCCGGGATTTCGGTCTCGAATTCCTCTTCCAGAGCCATCACCAGCTCAACGGTGTCAAGGGAGTCGGCACCCAGGTCTTCTACGAAGGAAGCAGTGTTGGTCACTTCTTCTTCTTTAACGCCCAGTTGCTCGGCAACGATTTTCTTGACGCGCTCTTCGATGGTGCTCATACCTTGTTTTCACTCCTAATGGACAAATTCAGGCAGCTGGCCAGTGGGTAAGTGTATAGAAAGGCTTTTCAGCTTTTCAACTGAAAGCTTCACCCGCTTACCCTGTCGCCCTCTGCCTATAAATTAAGTTGCAGCTTTATAACGGATTTTAGACAGCTCGTATGACATTTTTTTGAAGCGATCCGTCACAATTTAACTCATGTACATCCCGCCGTTCACCGGGATTGTAGCCCCGGTCACGTATGCCGCACCGTCCGATGCCAGGAAAGAAACCACATTGGCGATCTCTTGAGCCTGGCCCAGGCGGCCCAGCGGAATTTGTGTCAGCAAGGCTTCGCGCTGCGTTTCTGGCAGCTCGCGCGTCATGTCGGTGTCGATGAACCCTGGGGCCACCGAGTTGACCGTAATCGAACGCGAACCGACTTCACGGGCCAGCGCACGGCTGAAACCTTCCAGACCGGCCTTGGCGGAGGCGTAGTTTACTTGGCCTGCGTTGCCCATGGCACCCACTACCGAGCCAATATTGATAATTCGGCCCCAACGGGCCTTGGTCATGCCGCGCAACACGCCCTTGGACAGGCGGAACAGACTGTTCAAGTTGGTATCGACAACGTCGTACCACTCGTCGTCTTTCATACGCATCATCAGGTTGTCACGGGTGATGCCAGCGTTGTTGACCAGGATCGCCGGTGCGCCGAACTGCGCAGTGATCTGGGCCAACACGGCAGCCACGGACTCGTCACTGGTCACGTTCAGCTCAAGGCCGGTGCCTTGAACGCCGTTTTCCTTCAAGGTGGCGGCGATACGCTCGGCGCCCGAGGCGGAAGTGGCGGTGCCGATGACCACGGCGCCTTGACGGCCCAGTTCCAGGGCGATCGCCTGGCCAATGCCACGGCTTGCGCCGGTAACCAGTGCAACTTTACCTTGCAGACTCATGCAGGCTTCTCCTAGGTTCGCAAATAAAGGTCAGACCAGCGCCGCACGCGCGGCAGCGAAGGCATCCGGGGTATTGAGGTTGGCAGTCGATACGCCTTCGGCGCAGCGCTTGTTCAGGCCTGCCAGTACTTTGCCTGGCCCGCACTCTACCAGCTGCGTGGCGCCGTGGGCGGCCAGGGCCTGGACCGACTCGACCCAGCGTACCGGCTTGTACAGTTGTTCCAGCAGGTCACGCTTGAGGGTTTCCAGGTCGGCCGCCACGGCGGCACTGACGTTTTGCACCAGCGGAATCTGCGGGGCCTGCCAGTTGATGGCCGCGATCGACTCGGCAAAGCGCTCGGCGGCCGGGCGCATCAGTTCGCAATGCGACGGCACGCTGACCGGCAGCGGCATGGCGCGCTTGGCGCCGCGCGCCTTGCAGCCTTCGATGGCGCGTTCCACCGCCGCCTTGGCACCGGCGATGACCACTTGGCCCGGGGAGTTGAAATTGACCGCGCTGACCACCTCGCCTTCGGCCGCTTCGGCACAGGCGGCGATCACGTCGGCATCGTCCAGGCCCAGGATGGCAGCCATGCCGCCCTGCCCGGCCGGAACAGCTTCTTGCATCAACTGGCCACGGCGCTCGACCAGCTTGACGGCTTCGCCAAGGGTCAGGCTGCCAGCGGCGACCAATGCGCTGTACTCACCCAGGCTGTGACCGGCCACATACGCAGGCCGCGCGCCGCCTTCGGCCAGCCACAGGCGCCACAGGGCGATGGAGGCGGTCAGGATGGCCGGTTGGGTCTTGTCGGTTTGGTTAAGCCGCTCTTCCGGCCCTTGCTGGGTCAGCGCCCACAGGTCGTAACCCAGGGCGTCGGAGGCTTCCTTGAACGTTTCCAGGACGACTGGATGTTGCGCGCCCAGCTCGGCCAGCATGCCGAGGGACTGCGAACCCTGCCCTGGAAAGACGAATGCGAGGGATGTAGACATGTAACAAGCCCCTAATGATCTTGTCGTCGGAGAATTGGCACCCCACGGATGGGAGCGCAAGAAACTGACAGGTTGGATGGTCAATTGAACCGGCCGGTCACATTTAAGCATTCCCGGGCCGATCCGCCTAAGGCAACAGGTCCTCGAGGCGCCCGTGCAGGCGCTGTGGCAGGTTTTCCTGGATCTCGATCAAGGCGCGTTGAATGGCGCTTTGAAACCCCTGCACACCGGCCGAGCCGTGGCTTTTTATCACAATGCCCTGCAACCCCAGAAAACTCGCGCCGTTGTGCCGCGCCGGGGCCAGGTCGGCCTGTAAGCGCCGCATCAACGGCAAGGCCAGGGCGCCCACCAGCCGCGACGCAAGGCTCTGCTTGAACAACGCCTCGACACGGGTCGCGATCATCGTCGCCAGGCCTTCGCTGGACTTGAGCAAAATGTTGCCGACAAAGCCGTCACACACCACCACATCCGCTTCGCCGCGGTACAGGCCGTCACCTTCGACAAAGCCGATGTAGTTCAAGCCCCGCGCGCCCTGCAACAGCGTCGCCGCCAGCTTGACCTGCTGGTTGCCCTTGATGTCTTCGGTGCCGATATTCAGCAAGGCCACCCGGGGCCGGGCCACACCCAGCGCCTCGGCCGCCACCGAGCCCATCACCGCGAACTGCAGCAGGTGCTCGGCGCTGCAATCGACATTCGCGCCCAAGTCCAGCAACTGGCAGTAGCCCTGCTGGGTCGGGATGGCCGCGACCATCGCCGGCCGGTCAATGCCCGGCAGGGTCTTGAGCACATGGCGGGACAAGGCCATCAACGCGCCGGTGTTGCCCGCACTCACGCAGGCTTGCACCTTGCCGTCACGCAGCAGCTCGAGCGCCACCCGCATCGAAGAGTCCGGCTTGCCGCGCAAGGCCTGCGCAGGCTTTTCATCCATGGTGATGGCTTGGCTGGCCGGGGTAACCGTCAGGCGCGCGCGATCCACCGCCGGATGGCTAGCAATCAGTTCTTCAAGGAGGGAGGGTTGACCGACAAGGGTCAGGTGCAGCGAGGGCGTAGCAGACAGGCAGGCAATGCTGGCCTGAACAATGCTGCGGGGACCGAAGTCCCCGCCCATTGCGTCAATCGCGATGACTTGAGCGGACAAGTGATTACTCGTCAGCGCCCTTGTCGATCACTTTACGGCCACGGTATACGCCTTCTGGCGATACGTGGTGACGCAGGTGAACTTCACCGGTGGTCTTTTCTACGGACAGGGTGCTTGCCTCGAGAGCGTCGTGCGAACGGCGCATGTCACGGGCGGAGCGGGATTTTTTGTTCTGCTGAACAGCCATAATTGATTAACTCCTAAACGTTTGGGTCACGCTTTAACTGCGCCAATACACTGAACGGGTTGGACCGCGTTACCTCGTCCTCGCTCGGTTCGGGCTCGTCATCGAGGCCCGCCGGCTGCTGGCATTCTTCCGGATGATGAGCAGGCACAATGGGCAAGGCGAGCAACAGCTCCTCCTCGATCAGTGCATGCAGATCCAAAGGATCTTCGCCCAGTTCCAGCACGTCATAACCTTTCGGTAACGACTGGGTATTCGCACCCTCCTTCACCACCGCGTAACTGCATTCGCTGTGGATCGGCAGGGTGACCAGCTCAAGACAACGCTGGCAAACCATTTTGACTTCGGTGTCGATAAAACTGTGGATCACCACAGATTTACGTTCATCTCGCTCAAAAACGAATTTAGCCTGCACCGTACCGACATCGTCGGAAAGCGGGTCGCAGAGTCTCTCCAAATTAGCCAGCAGCAGCTCACCTTGAAGGGTGGTGCCACGATCAGCCAATTTGCGCGGGTCAACGTGAGGTGGAATCGGGTCATTCAACATAGGCGCAGCATTATAGGGATGCACCGGGCCATGTCAAAGGAAATTCAGCCCTGTGCGTCAGCCGGTCGCCCCGCTAGAATCCGCGACTGCCTTGAGGAGACGCCCATGCTGCCTTTATTACTCGCTTCCAGTTCGGTTTATCGGCGCCAATTGCTGAGCCGACTGCACCTGCCATTCACCTGCAGCTCGCCAGACATCGACGAAAGCCACCGCCCGGGCGAACCCGGCGAAGCGCTGGTCAGGCGCCTGGCCGAAGAAAAAGCCCGGGCCCTGGCCAGTCGCCACCCAGCGCACCTGATCATTGGCTCAGATCAGGTTGCAACGCTGGAAGGCCGGATCATCGGCAAGCCTCACACCTTTGAAAAGGCGCGGGAGCAGTTGCTACTGGCAAGCGGCAAATCGGTGAGCTTTCTGACCGGGCTGGCACTGCTGAACACTGAAACAGGCCAGTGCCAGGTCGATTGCGTTGCGTTCACCGTGCACATGCGGGTGCTGGACGAAGCCCGCATCGAGCGCTACTTGCACATGGAGCAACCCTACGACTGCGCAGGCAGCTTCAAGGCCGAAGGCCTGGGTGTGAGCCTGTTCCAGAGCACGCAAGGGCCGGACGCCACCAGCCTGGTGGGCCTGCCGCTGATTCGCCTGGTGGACATGCTGCTGGCCGAAGGCGTACAGGTTCCTTAAAGCCCTGCAAAAACCATGGGCGGGCGGGATTGCCCGCCGCCACACGTGGAGGTGTGTCGCCCCTCAGGCTCAGCGCAGGGTGGGGCCCTGAAAGCCCATCCACATCGCCAAGTGCTCGGCAACACTGGCGCCCAGTTTTTTCGAGAAACGATCAAACGGCGATTCCTGAACGGTGAAATCCACCAGCTCTTTTTCGCCAATCACGTCCCGCGCCACCGAACTGGCATTGCCCAGGCCGTCGATCAGGCCCAGCGGCAACGCCTGCTCGCCAGACCAGACCAGGCCAGAAAACAGCTCTGGATGGTCTTTATCCTTGAGCCGCTCGCCGCGCCCCTTCTTCACACTGTTGATGAACTGCTGGTGCGTGGTGTCCAGCACGCCCTGCCAGAACTGCGTTTCATCGGCCTTTTGCGGCTGGAACGGGTCCAGGAACGACTTGTGCTCGCCCGACGTGTACGTGCGGCGCTCAACCCCCAGCTTTTCCATGGCGCCGACAAACCCGTAACCGGCCGCCGTCACACCAATGGAGCCCACCAGGCTGGCCTTGTCTGCGTAAATCTGGTCGGCGGCGCTGGCGATGTAATAGGCACCCGAGGCGCCCAGATCGGAAATCACCGCGTACAGCTTGGTGTTCGGGTGCAGCCCGCGCAGACGGCGGATCTCGTCATACACATAACCGGACTGCACCGGGCTGCCACCCGGGCTGTTGATACGCAGGATCACGCCCTTGACCTTGGGGTCGTCAAAGGCCGCTCGCAAGCTGCTGACGATATTGTCGGCGCTGGCCGATTCCTTGTCGGCGATCACCCCGCGCACATCGATCAATGCGGTGTAGCCGGTGCCACGGGTGGCGGTTTTTTCCATGTCCACCAGCGGGCTGAACAACACCAGCATGCCCAACAGGTAGGCAAAGGTCAGCAGCTTGAAAAAGATCCCCCAGCGTCGTGCGCGGCGCTGTTCCTGCACACCCGCCAGCAGGGTTTTCTCCAACAGCTTCCAGCTCTTTGCATCGCCGCTATCGGCACTGGCCTTTTCAGGCGCTTTCCACTCGTCGGTCATACCACTTACCCCAGCAAAGGCTTAATGGGCCCGGCTCAGCCAGGCCTGCAATTGAGAAAAACGATCAATGGTCAGTCGTGGCTCGTAAGCCTGCAACGCCTGGGCCGACTGGGCGCCATAGCTGACCGCCACCGAGTCCATGCCCGCATTGCGCGCCATCATCAGATCAAACGACGCATCCCCCACCATCAACGCTTCACGGGCAGACACACCACAATGGGCGAGAATCTGCTCCAGCATCAGCGGGTGAGGCTTGCCGGCGGTTTCATCCGCCGCGCGGGTGGCGTCGAAATAATCAGCCCAGCCGTGCGCCTTGAGCACCCGGTCCAGGCCGCGCCGGGCCTTGCCGGTGGCGACTGCCAGGTAATACCCCTCGGCGCGGAACGCGTCCATCGTCTGCACCACGCCCTCAAACAGCGGCGAGGGCTGGGCATCGAGGGCCATGTAGTGATCGGCATAGTACTGACGAAACGCCACCAACTCAGCGTCGCCAATCTGCGGGTACAAGGTGCGAATGGCTTCCGGCAAGGCCAGGCCGATGATGCCCTTGATCGCCAGGTCGTCGCACAACGCAAACCCTGCGCGGGTCGATGCCGTGTGCATCGACTCGACAATCCGGCCAATGGAATCGCACAAGGTGCCGTCCCAGTCAAAAATCAGCAGTTTGTAATCAGGGTGCGACACTCAGGCGCTCCACGGTCTTGGCCCACATCTCGTCGACGGGCGCTTGCAGCTTGAGTTCGCCGCCGTCGGGCAGCGGCACGGTCAGCATGTAGGCGTGCAAGAACAGGCGCTTGCCGCCCAGGTCGCGAATTTCCTTGGAGAAATTTTCCTCGCCGTACTTGGTGTCACCGGCAATGCAATGCCCCGCGTGCAGCGTGTGCACCCGAATCTGGTGGGTGCGGCCAGTCACCGGCTTGGCCTCGACCAGGGTGGCGAAGTCGCCGAAGCGGCGCAGCACCTTGAACAGGGTCAGCGCCTCCTTGCCCTCGTCGTCCACTTCGACCATGCGTTCGCCGGAGCGCAGATTGCTCTTCTGCAACGGCGCCCGCACGCTCTTGACCGAACTGGCCCAGTTGCCGCGCACAAGGGCCATGTAGCGCTTGTCGACCCCATCACCGCGCAAGGCGGTGTGCAGGTGACGCAACATGCTGCGCTTTTTGGCGATCATCAGCAGGCCGGAGGTGTCGCGGTCCAGGCGATGGACCAACTCCAGCTCCTTGGCATCCGGGCGCAACTGGCGAAAGGCTTCGATCACGCCGAAATTCAGGCCGCTGCCACCGTGCACGGCAATGCCGCACGGCTTGTTGATCACGATCAGCGCCTTGTCTTCATAGACAATCGAGGCCTCAAGGCGCTGCAGCAGCCCCTGCGCCACCGGCACGGGCTCATCGCGCTCAGGCACGCGCACCGGCGGCACCCGGACGATATCGCCCGCCTGCAGCTTGTACTCGGGCTTGATGCGGCCTTTGTTCACGCGCACTTCGCCTTTACGCAAGATGCGGTAAATCAAGGTCTTGGGCACACCCTTGAGCCTGGCGAGTAGAAAATTATCGATGCGTTGGCCGGCATATTCCGGCGAGACCTCGAGCAGCTGGACGCTGGGGGTCTGGGGGGCGGTAGTCGTCATAGGCGGCGATGATAACAATTTTTTATGGAATTGAAGCACTTAATCATTGCTGCTATAGTCGCGAACGCCGCCAAAAGCGGCCTGGACAGAGGACTAACGGCAAACTGCCGGCCCTGACCATCGCAATTCATCAGGACGCAAGGCCGTCCTACGGGGCTTTCGCCACCCTGGAAGGCTCAAGATTGTAACAAGCGCAGGTGACATGAGGCCTGAAGCGAGCGCAAAAACGCAGAGTGACCACTCGCCTTTTGCGCCGATATTTACGGCCAGTTCACAAAGTGCAGTCAGTTTTGAGCCAGACCACGGCGAATGCTTCGGAAACAACGCCTGTAATTAGCCATGAGCGTGGACTCCCCGTTGGAGAACACGGTAAATGCCAACCCGCTGCGGATTCTGCGCGCGGCAGCACCCGAATTATCAGGGATACGTGTAGGGTGGAGATGCACAACCGTCGGACCGTGTAGCACTAGGCTTATATTCAGACGCTTCATCTCGTCCACGGCCGCCGGTTGATTCCTCCTCCTGACTGAGTGCTTATTAAGTCACCACAGCAAGCAGGACGCGTACGTCGCGATGCCCGCCCACTTGGCAGGCATTGCTGGACACTGGAGTGGCCAACCACTCTTGACGCACCTGACACCGACCGTGAGAAGTCGTGTGTGCCGAACGCCGTTTCCGGCAGCCCGGAAACCGACGGTACAACATGAAAAGAATGCTGATTAACGCAACTCAACCCGAAGAGTTGCGTGTTGCACTGGTAGATGGCCAGCGCCTCTACGACCTGGACATCGAGTCCGGTGCACGCGAGCAGAAGAAGGCCAACATCTATAAAGGCCGAATCACTCGCATCGAGCCAAGCCTTGAGGCCGCGTTTGTCGATTTCGGCTCCGAGCGCCACGGCTTCCTGCCACTCAAGGAAATCTCCCGCGAATACTTCAAGAAAGCCCCCGAAGGCCGCGTGAACATCAAGGACGTCCTGAGCGAAGGCCAGGAAGTCATCGTTCAAGTGGAAAAAGAAGAACGTGGCAACAAGGGCGCCGCCCTCACCACCTTCATCAGCCTGGCGGGCCGCTACCTGGTCCTGATGCCGAACAACCCGCGTGCCGGTGGCATTTCGCGCCGCATCGAAGGCGAAGAGCGCAACGAACTGCGTGAAGCGCTGAACGGCCTGGTGGCACCTGCCGACATGGGCCTGATCGTGCGCACGGCCGGCCTTGGCCGCAGCAGCGAAGAAATGCAGTGGGACCTCGACTACCTGCTGCAACTGTGGACCGCCATCAAAGAAGCGTCCCTGGACCGTTCCGCGCCATTCCTGATCTACCAGGAAAGCAACGTGATCATCCGCGCGATCCGCGACTACCTGCGCCAGGACATCGGCGAAGTGCTGATCGACAGCGTCGAAGCCCAGGACGAAGCCCTGACCTTCATCCGCCAGGTGATGCCGCAGTACGCCAGCAAAATCAAGCTGTACGAAGACAGCGTGCCGCTGTTCAACCGTTTCCAGATCGAAAGCCAGATCGAAACCGCCTTCCAGCGCGTGGTCGAACTGCCTTCCGGCGGCTCCATCGTGATCGACCCGACTGAAGCCCTGGTGTCCATCGACATCAACTCGGCGCGTGCGACCAAAGGCAGCGACATCGAAGAAACCGCCCTGCAGACCAACCTGGAAGCGGCTGAAGAAATCGCCCGCCAGCTGCGCCTGCGTGACATCGGCGGCCTGATCGTGATCGACTTCATCGACATGACCCCAGCCAAGAACCAGCGCGCCGTGGAAGAGAAAGTCCGCGAGTGCCTGGAAGCCGACCGCGCCCGCGTGCAAGTGGGCCGTATCTCGCGTTTTGGCCTGCTGGAAATGTCCCGTCAGCGCCTGCGTCCCTCCCTGGGCGAAAGCAGCGGCATCGTTTGCCCACGCTGCAACGGCACCGGCATCATCCGTGATGTCGAGTCGCTGTCGCTGGCGATCCTGCGCCTGATCGAAGAAGAAGCCCTGAAAGACCGCACCGCCGAAGTCCGCGCCCAAGTGCCGATCCCGGTGGCCGCTTTCCTGCTCAACGAAAAACGCAACTCGATCACCAAAATCGAACTGCGCACCCGCGCCCGCATCGTGATCCTGCCGAACGATCACCTGGAGACGCCGCACTTTGAAGTGCAGCGCCTGCGTGATGACAGCCCGGAAGCCCACAACAGCCAGTCCAGCTATGAAATCGCTGCGGCCGCCGCCGAAGTGGAAGAAGTCCAGCCAGCCGCTGCGACCCGCACCCTGGTTCGCCAGGAAGCCGCGGTGAAGACCGCGCCGCCGCGGGGCAACGCACCGGTTCCGACCGAAGCTGCCGCCGCTCCGGTTGCCGCACCGGCCGCACTGCCTGAGCCAAGCCTGTTCAAGGGCCTGGTGAAGTCGCTGGTCAGCCTGTTCGCCGCCAAAGAAGAACCCGCCGCTGCGCCAGTGGTGGCTGAAAAGCCTGCTGCCGAACGCCCGGCGCGCAATGACGAGCGCCGTAACGGTCGCCAGCAGAGCCGCAACCGTAACGGTCGCCGCGACGAAGAGCGCAAGCCGCGCGAAGAGCGTGCTCCGCGTGAAGAACGCGCCCCTCGCGAAGAGCGTCAGCCTCGCGAAGCCCGTGAAACCCGCGAAGAAACACCTGCCGTAGCCCGCGAAGAACGCGCACCACGCGCCCCTCGTGAAGAGCGCGCACCGCGTGCCCCTCGCGAAGACCGCAAGCCACGTGGCGAGCGTGAAGAGCGCGTACGTGAACTGCGTGCTCCGCTGGATGCCGCTCCGGTTGCAGAAGAAGTCGCAGTGGCCGCCGTGGCTGCGGTGGCTGAAGAACGCCCGGCGCGCCAGCCTCGCGAAGAGCGTGCGCCACGCCCACCGCGTGAAGAGCGTCAACCACGCACCGAAGAAGCCGCTGCTGCCAGCGAAGAAGAACTGCTGAACAACGACGAGCAACAGGAAGAAGGCCAGGACAACGCCGAAGGCGATCGTCCACGTCGCCGCTCCCGTGGCCAGCGTCGTCGCAGCAACCGTCGTGAGCGTCAGCGTGATGCCAACGGCAACGTCATCGAAGGTTCCGACGAAAACGGCGAAGCCTTTGAACACGCCGCCAGCGAACCGACCGGCGCCGAATTGGCTGCCGGCCTGGCCGTGACAGCGGCTGTCGCCAGCACCGTGATCAGCGCACCGGCCGAGGCGCAAGCCCATCAGCAAGCCGAGCGCGCCACCGCTGCCGTCGAAGAAACGCAGGTTGCAGAGGCGCCCGTCGAGCAGGCCCCGGTGGTGGAAGCACCCGCGGTAGAAGCGCCGGTCGTTGAAGCGCCTGTGGTTGAAGCGCCAGTGGTAGAGGCCATCACGCCAATCGAAGCACCGGTGGTTCCAGAAGTGGAACTGGCCGCCCCGGTTCGTGAAGCCGAGCCGAACGTGCCTGCGGTTGCAGAGCCTGCGGTGGTGGTTGAAACGCAGCCCGTCGTTGAAGCCGTTGCCGAAACGCCGGTTGCCGAGCCTGCGCCATTCGTGCGTGAAGTTCGTGAAGAGCAAACCGCCTTCCAGTGGCATGTAGAGCCTGCACCTGTTGCTGAAACACCGGCACCGGTTGTCGAGGCAGAGCCAGCTCCGGCACCTGTCGTTGAAGTGATCGCACCCGAGCCGGTTGTAGAAGCCGCACCGGTTGTAGAAGCACCGGTGGTTGCCGAAGCGGTTGCTCCAGCCGCGCCGGTCAGCGGCCTGACCGAGAACGGTCGCGCACCAAACGACCCCCGTGAAGTGCGTCGCCGCAAGCGTGAAGCCGAGCGCCTGCAGAAGGAAGCCGAAGAGGCCGCCGCTGCAGCGCCCGTGGTCGCGCAAGCCATCGAAGCGCCGGTGCCGGTTGCCGAGGTGGTGGTTGAACCCGCCGCCCCGGTCATCGACGAGAACCCGCGTTCCGACGAAACCGTGACCGAGCACAGCCCCAAAGCCCTGGAAGAAGCGCACGAGCCTAAACCCCTCGCCTGATTCCATCGGCCACTAAAAAGCCCCGCCTGAGTGATCAGGCGGGGCTTTTTTATGGATCAGCGGTAAACCAGCCGCTCGGGCACATCCACGTCCCACAATACGCCTGGGTCATGCACCGGCACCTGCCGCACATCCGCGCCCACAAACAGGGGCTTGGCCCCCCGATCCCCGCTCAACGCCAGCAACCCTGGCAACAATGAACGGCCAAAGCCGACCGGATGACCGAACCGGCCTTCATGCACCGGCACGCTGATCTCACCCTCCTCCAGCCCCGCCAGTACCTGCTCGCTGCTCGACGGCAAGATAAACGGCATATCCCCCAGCACCACCAGCCACCCGGACGAGGCCGCGCTCGCCGCCACTGCGGCCGCCAGGCTGTCGCCCATACCCGCAGACTCCAGCAACAGCACTTCACAGCCACCAGCACGCGCCAGGCCAATCACTTCGGTGCGCCCGGGCAACGTCACCAGCAATCGCCGCTCGATACCCGCAGGTACATTCAACAGCACCTGCTCGATCACAGGCCGAGTCACCCCGTCCCGCCCCACACAAGGGGCCAGCAGCTTGTCCGCACCCGCCACGGCCCTAAACCGGCTGCCCTGCCCTGCCGCCAGGATGATCGCGGTGATGGCGCCGCTCAACCGGCCACCTCCAGCACCGACTGTTTTTGCACCTGCTCCACGCCGTTCTTGATCGCGACGATTTGCGCCATCAGCGACAGCGCGATCTCGGCGGGTGTGTGACTGGCGATGTACAACCCGATGGGCCCGTGCAAACGCGCAATCGCCTGCGCACTCAAGCCCAAGGTCGCGAGGTTTTCCCGGCGCTTCTGGCTGTTGGCCCGCGACCCCAGGGCGCCGATGTAAAACGCCCTGGAGTTCAGCGCCGTCAGCAGTGCCATATCGTCCAGGCGTGGATCGTGGGTCAGTGCGACGATGGCCGTGCGTTCGTCGGTCTGGATGTTCAGCACCGCCTCATCCGGCATGCCCGGCACAAATCGCCCGTGCTGGTCCTCCCAGCCCTGCACGAACTCTTCTCGCGGGTCGCAGATCAGGACCTCGAAATCCAGCAGGCGCGCCATTTCAGCCACATACCGCGAAAGCTGCCCGGCACCGATCAGCAACAAGCGCCAACGCGGGCCATAAATGGCGCGCAGGCGCGTCTCGTCGACACTCAAAGACTCATTTTTGTCAGCGCCACTGAGGGTGACCTGGCCGGTGGCCAGGTCCAGTTCCCGCGCAACGATCTCATGGGCTTCGCAACGCGCCAGCAACTCGGCGACCCAGGCCGGGTCACCCACTTGCTCTTCGGCCAGGCGCAACGTGCCACCACACGGCAGGCCGAAACGGGCGGCTTCATCGCGGGTCACGCCATAGGTCACCCATGCCACGGGCGGCCCGTCGGGCGGCAAGCGACCGTCCTGCACGCGGGCGATCAGATCGTCCTCGATGCAACCGCCCGACACCGAGCCGATCACCACCCCGTCGCCACGCAGCGCCAGCATTGCCCCGGGCGGGCGCGGTGCGCTGCCCCAGGTCTGCACCACGCTGTAGAGCACCACCCGGTGCCCTGCGCGGCGCCACGCCAGCACGCTGCGCAAGACATTCAGATCCACACTGTCCATCAGGCCTTCGCCCCAGCCTGCCACCCTTGCAACTGGTAGCGCACCGGCAGGTTGCGGATACGCTTGCCGGTGGCGGCAAAGATCGCGTTGCACAGCGCTGGCGCAATCGGCGGCACACCCGGCTCACCCACCCCGCCCAACGGCACCTCGCCCGCGGGCGTGACCAGGTGCACGGCAACTTCCTTGGGCGCGAGCGACAGGCGTGCCACCTCGTACATGTGGAAGTTGTCTTGCTGCACCTTGCCGTCCTTGAAGCTGATCTCGCCCAGCACGGCGTTCCCCAGGCCCATCACACAAGCGCCCTCGAACTGCGAACGAATGCGCTCGGGGTTGATCTGCGGGCCGCAGTCCACGGCAATGTCGGCCTTGTGCACGATCAGGGTACCGTCGTCCTTGACCTCCACCTCGATCACTGCCGCCACGTAGGTGACGAAGCTGTAATGCACCGCCAGCCCCAGACCACGCCCTTTGGGCAAGCTGCGCCCCCAACCGGCGGCCTTGGCGGCGGCTTCCAGCACACCGCGCAGGCGGGCGGTGTCAATGGGATAACGCTCGGGGGACTCGCCGTAGTTCCAGGTATCGCTCAGGGTGGTCGGATCGATCTGACGATCAGGCCCGAGCAGTTCGAGCTGATACTTGAGCGGGTCCTTGCCGGCCTTGTGCGCCAGCTCATCAATAAAGCTCTGAATCGCAAAACCATGGGGGATGTTCGACACCGAGCGATACCAGCCCACGCGGGTGTGCGCAGGCGCCTCGGGGTTTTCCAGGCGCACATTGGGAATTGCGTAGGCCATGTTGGTAAAGCCCATGCCCAGCTCGAACGGCGCCTCGTGGGTCATGTTGGGCGCGAACAGCGCGGTAATGCTCGGCGCTACGGTGCGGTGCAGCCAGGCGGCAGGCAGGCCGTCTTTATTCAACCCGGCCTTGAGGTACTCGGCAGACACGGTATGGAAGTAGGAATGGTGGATGTCATCTTCACGGGTCCACTGCACGCGCACAGCCTTGCCGGGGAACTCCTTGGCCAGCACAGCGGCTTCGATGATGAAGTCGGGCTTGGATTTGCGCCCGAACCCACCGCCCAATAGCGTCACATGAAAGGTCACGTTATCGAACGGCAGCCCCAGCCGCTCCGCGATGCGCTCACGGGTCACCTGCGGCGCCTGGCTCGGAGCCCAGGCTTCGCACTGGCCTTTGTCATAACGGGCGATGGCCACCATCGGCTCCATGGGCGACTGGGACAGGTGCGGCAAATAGTAAGACGCCTCCAGGGTGCTGTCGGCGTCCTTGAACGCTTCATCGACTGTGCCGGTGTTGCGCACCACTTTGCCGGGTTTCAACGCGGCCGCTTCAAGCGCTTTACGGAAATCGACGGAGTTGTAGCTGGCATTGGCGCCGTCATCCCAGACGATATTCAGCGCCTCGCGGCCCTTGATCGCCGCCCACGTGTTGCTTGCCACCACGGCCACGCCACCCAGTGGCTGGAACTCGGAGGGC
This sequence comes from Pseudomonas sp. SDO5215_S409, assembly GCF_054071325.1. Classification (NCBI taxonomy): domain Bacteria; kingdom Pseudomonadati; phylum Pseudomonadota; class Gammaproteobacteria; order Pseudomonadales; family Pseudomonadaceae; genus Pseudomonas; species Pseudomonas sp. SDO5215_S409. Next base: position 42,027 of record NZ_JBSVWN010000043.1, read on the forward strand.
AGCGGCCGGCCTGGGATTTCCAGCACCTTGACCACGCCCGGCACCTTCAGCGCCGCGCTGGCATCAAAGGATTTGACCTTGCCGCCATACACTTTTGGGCGGGCGATGGTGGCATAGAGCATGCCGTCAAAATGCACATCGGCGCCGTAGACGGCACGCCCGTTGACGATATCGGCACCGTCGATGGCCTTGACGCCCTCTTTGCCGATGTAGCGGAATTCGGATGCTTGCTTGAGTCGCAGGCTGTCACGCGCCGGTACAGCCAGTGCACCGGCGGCCGTGGCCAGTGCGCCGTAACCCAGGGCGCGGCCGGACGGCTGGTGCACCACTTGGTGCAGCTGGGCACGGCACTCGCCCACGGGCACTTTCCACTGCTCGGCAGCGGCCTGTTCCAGCATGGCGCGCACACTGGCACCGCAGCGGCGCATCGGCTCAAACCAGTGGCGCATGCTGCGCGAACCGTCGGTGTCCTGGTTGCCGTAGCGCACTTCGTCGCCCGGGGCCTGCTGAACCTTCACTTGGGCCCAGTCAGCCTCCAGCTCATCGGCCACCACCATGCTCAGGCTGGTGCGCACGCCCTGGCCCATTTCCGAGCGGTTGCAGATCACCGTCACCGTGCCGTCAGTGGCGATGCTGACGTACACCTTGGGGTCATCAACCACCCCATGGGGCATGGCGTCGCCACCGTATTTCTTGGCCTCGGCGGCAAACGCCGAAGGTATCCCCCAGCTGGCAGCGACCACCAGCGCGCCGGTGGCGCCCAGACCTTTGAGAAACCCGCGACGGCTCAGGTTGTTCAGCACGAAATCGGCAGGCAGATGGCTCATGGCTTGCTCCCCTGCAGGTGGGTGGCGGCCTGGCGGATGGCGGTCTTGATGCGGTTATAGGTGCCGCACCGGCAGATGTTGCCGACCATTGCCTCTTCGATTTGCTCGTCGCTGGGGTTGGGGTTGGTTTTCAGCAGGGCCGTGGCCGACATGATCTGCCCGCCCTGGCAATAACCGCACTGGGCCACGGCTGTGTCCAGCCAGGCCTGCTGGACCACCTGGCCGATCGGGTCGGCGTGCAGGTTGTCGATGGTGGTGACGTTCTGGCCTTTCACCGAGCCGATCGGGGTGATGCAGCTACGGGCTGGCGCGCCGTCAATGTGGATGGTGCACGCGCCGCACAGGCCCATGCCGCAGCCGAATTTTGTGCCGTTGTACCCCGCCACATCACGGATCGCCCACAGCAGCGGCATATCGTCCGTGACATCCAGGGGATGGTCTTGACCGTTGAGTTTCAGGGTAATCATGGGCACGCTCGCCTATATATCCGGTTATAGGGTCGAGCCATCTGTGACGCGGTGTCGCCTCAGGTCGTACGCACAGATTGACTCAGGCTTGTAGGCTCTCTTGTGAAGAGGGGTCTTCACCGGGCCTTTGATGAAACATTCACTTACTGTAAACCAAAAATACCCGACCACTGAGTGTCTGTGTCGCACAAATGCAAACGCCCCGAACCAGTCGGGGCGTTTGCGGTTACCGTCGGCGCTTTTCACGCCATCGACGGGTTACTTCAAGTTGGCCGGGGCCGCGCCTTCAGCCACACCCAGGTCATCTTCATGACGGGTTTCGGAGATGCCAGTACCGCCGGAAGCCAACTCGCTGTGCAGCTTGTCGGTGTCCAGTTCCTTGACCCACTTGGCCACGACGATGGTGGCAACTGCGTTACCCACCAAGTTGGTCAGTGCACGGGCTTCGGACATGAAACGGTCGATACCCAGGATCAGCGCCAGGCCGGCAACCGGCAGGTGGCCAACGGCCGACAGGGTAGCGGCCAGTACGATAAAGCCACTACCGGTCACGCCCGCAGCGCCCTTGGAGGACAGCAGCAGCACCAGCAGCAGGGTGATCTGGTGGGTGATGTCCATGTGGGTGTCGGTCGCTTGAGCGATGAACACGGCCGCCATGGTCAGGTAGATCGAGGTGCCGTCCAGGTTGAAGGAGTAGCCGGTTGGAATCACCAGGCCTACAACCGACTTCTTCGCGCCCAGGCGCTCCATTTTTACCAGCATGCGTGGCAGTGCGGACTCGGACGAGGACGTGCCCAGTACGATCAGCAGCTCTTCACGGATGTAGCGAACCAGCTTCAACACGCTGAAACCGTGCGCGCGGCAGATGGCGCCCAGTACCACCACCACAAACACGACGCAGGTGATGTAGAAGCAGATCATCAGCTGGCCCAGTTGCACCAGCGAACCCACACCGTAGGCACCGATGGTGAACGCCATGGCGCCCAGGGCACCGATTGGCGCGAGCTTCATGATCATGTTGATGATGTTGAACATCACGTGGGCGAAGCGGTCGATGAAGTCCAGCACCGGCTTGCCGTAGGCACCCAGGCGATGCAGGGCGAAACCGAAGATCACCGAGAACATCAGCACTTGCAGGATGTCACCGTTGGCGAACGCACCAACGATGGTGTTCGGGATGACGTTGAGGATGAAGCCCACCACGCTCTGGTCTGCACCTTGAGTCACGTAGGTGGCAATTTTGGACGCATCGAGCTTGGTGACATCGACGTGCATGCCGGCGCCCGGCTGCACAACGTTCACCACGACCAGGCCTACCAGCAGGGCGATGGTGGAGACGATTTCGAAATACAGGAGAGCGTAGCCGCCGGTCTTGCCCACCGACTTCATGCTTTGCATGCCAGCGATGCCGCTGACAACGGTGCAGAAGATGATCGGAGCGATGACCATTTTGATCAGTTTGATGAACCCGTCACCCAGCGGCTTGAGGGCCACGCCGGTCTGCGGGTAGAAGTGGCCGAGCAAGATACCGATTACGATTGCAACGATCACCTGGAAATACAGGGATTTATACAGTGGCTGACGAGTCGTCATTGCAAAGTTCCTCAATCGTCCCGTGGCAAATATCCGCCATTGCCCACGGCACTTGAATTGCGAACCCTCCTGCTTTGGAGGGATTTGTTGTTTGCGAGCTGCGCAGGGCAGATCTGCGTTTCTTATCGCAAAGCCCGTGCCACTTCCACGCAAAAGCGCTGAAGGCCTTTAGACATGAGTGGTAGGGAGTTTTTACAGGTTCGGCAAAGGCCTACAGACAGTGGCGGGTTTCCGCCTAGGGGCTGGATCTCGTCCGGCAATGTGGCGGATATCCGCCTTATTGCCGGAACGATGCAGGCGGCCACACTGGCCGTCGAGGGGGCTTAAAACGCGGGAAAGTGAATCCTGAACGCCGCCCCGCCCAGTACCGAATCACCGAGGGTCAGCTGGGCGCCATAGCTTTCAATGATGTCCTTGACCACCGCCAGGCCAATCCCCTGCCCCGGGTGCTGGCGATCCAGCCGTTCGCCGCGTTGCAGAATGCGGGCGCGCTGGTCGGGTGGAACGCCGGGGCCGTCGTCCTCGATGCACAGTTCGATCCCGTCCAGGCTCTCGTGCAAGGTGATACGCACTTCACTCAGGCACAGCCGGTAGGCGTTTTCCAGCAGGTTGCCCAGCAGTTCCAGCAAGGCGCCCTTCTCGATGGGCACATCGCAGTCCGGCGGCAACTCGAAGGACACCCGCACCCCCTTGTCGCGGTAAACCTTGCCCAACGTGTCGCACAGGCTTTGCAGCACCGGCTCCAGCCGCACCTGATGGCGGACCAGCCCGCTTTTACGCAAGCTGGCGCGCTGCAATTGGTAGCTGATCTGCTGGCTCATCCGCTCGATCTGCGATTGCAGCACCCAGGCCTGGTCGCGGTCCTCGGGGCGCAGGGCCATGTCCTCGCTCACCCCCTGCAACACCGCCAGGGGTGTTTTCAGGCTGTGGGCCAGGTCGTCGAGGGAGTCGCGGTAGCGCGTGCGTTGTTCGCGCTCGCTGTGCAGCAAGCGGTTGAGCGAGCCGGTCAGGCGCAGCAATTCGCGGGGATGTTCTTCGCTGAGGCTTTCACGGGTGCCGCCTTCGATCTGGTCCAGCTCCTGGCTCAACCGGCGCAACGCTTGCAGGCCCCACGTCAGGCCGAGCCACAACAGGGTCAGCAACACCAGCAGGGCCGCGCCGAAGCCCAGGTAGAGGTTTTCGCGCAGGCCTTCGAGGGTCAGCTGGTATTCGCGTACCGGCTGCAACGCGACGATGCTGAACGCTGCGCTCTTGCCGCCCAGCAGCTTGACCTCGACGTCGTAGACGAAGAATTCCTGGCCATTGGCCTCACGAATGCGCGCGAACTCGTTGCCGCGCCCGTCGTAACGCGGTTTGTAGTTGATGTTTTCTTCTTGGGTGGCCCGCGAGCGCCACACCAGGTGGCCTTCACGGTCGTAGATGTACCCGAGCAGGCGGCTGTCGGTCAGGTTGAAACGCTCGTCCGGCAGTTGGGCCGGCATGAGCAAGCGATTGTTATCGACGCGGGCGGCAGAAATCAGCGTGGTGACGTCCGACGCCAGGCGCTGCTCGATCGAGTCCTGCAGGGCCAGGCTGAAGGCGCCCTGCATCGCGGGCAGCAACGCCAGCATGAACAACACGGCCAGGGTGGTGGCCGCCAGCATCAGGCGTACGCGTAGCGAGCGGATCAACGGCAGCGCTCGTTAAACAGGTAGCCCAGGCCACGCACGGTGTCGATGGGCTTGAAGCCGCCGGGGCCTTCAAGTTTGCGGCGCAGGCGCCCCACCAACACTTCGATGACATTTGGATCGCGCTCGTCGTCATCGGGGTAGAGCTGTTCCATCAGGCGGTCCTTGGCGACCACCTGCTGGTGATGGCGCATCAGGTATTCCAGGATGCGGTATTCGTAGGCGGTCAGCGCCAGCGGCGCCTCGTCGAGCGAGGCTTGCTTGCGGTTGAGGTCCAGCAGCAAGGGGCCGGCCACAATGGTTGACTGGGTAAAGCCGCTGGAGCGACGCAGCAAGGCGTTCATGCGCGCTTCCAGCTCTTCAAACTGGAACGGCTTGACCACGTAGTCATCGGCACCGGCGGCCAGGCCCTCGACCTTGTCCTGCCAGTTGCCACGGGCGGTGAGGATCAGGATGGGAAAGGTCTTGGCCTGGGCACGCAGTTGGCGGATCAGGTCCAGGCCGCCCATGCCGGGCAGGCCCAAGTCGATGATCGCCAGGTCATGGTTGAATTGGCCGGTCTGGTACAGCGCCTCTTCGGCATTGCCCACGGCTTCGACCACGTGACCGCTGTCGGTAAGGCGGGTCAACAGGTGGTGCCGCAGCAACGCCTCATCTTCCACAACCAGCAATTTCATAAGGCTCTCCAAGGCAATCAACTTTCCGACTGGGGTATATCATAGCGGCCCTGCAGGTCTTGCTGGCGCAGTTTTATGCCATTCAAATGGCCGGACAGGTTCTCATAGCCCACGCGGTAGGCCGGTTTAGGCACCTGCTGCCCCAACGACGCACCCCACGGCGCCCCCAGGGCGAGCAAGTGCTCGATGCTCACCCGATAAATCGGGCTGCTGGATTTTTTGCTCTTCTGGTTGCCGAACGCCGCAAAGGGGCCATCGGATGCCTGCGCGCCCGCAGTGGCACTGAGCATGGTTAAGGCCAACACAAGGTTCTTGATCGCAGACATGGTGATACCTCTGTGCGTTGGGCTTTGAGTACCGGGCCAGACTACTGAGCCGCCCCTGAACTCCCCCTGAACGCTCTCTGAACCGGGGCTGAACCAGCGCAAGCTACCGTGTAACAAGTTGTTTAGATAAGGGGACAGCCAGGCTATCCAGCCCGGGGCCAACGCGGCACACTAGCGCGCATGAATCGTCTACCCGCTTGCTGCACCCCACTGGATACCCACTGGTCGCTGCCCGATACCCTGCCCGGCACGGTGTTTTTCGGCACCCACTTCGACCCTGCTCAGTTGGCCGCGGGCGACTTCCAGCACTGCGCCATCGCGCCCCCCGCGAGCATCCAGCGCTCGGTGCCCAAGCGCCAGGCGGAGTTTCTGGCCGGGCGCCTGTGCGCACGGGCCGCGTTGCAACGGCTGGACGGGCTCGACTGCGTGCCGGCCATTGGCGAGGATCGCGCGCCGGTCTGGCCCGCGCATATCAGCGGTTCGATCACCCACAGCACCGGGCAAGCCGCCGCTATCGTCGGGCACAAGGCCCGGTGGCGCGGGTTGGGGATGGACCTGGAAAACCTGCTGCCGCTGGAGCGGGCCGAGCGGCTGGCCGGGGAGATTCTCACGCCCGACGAAATGCGGCGCATGAACGGTGATATCGCGCAGTGGGTCACCCTGACGTTTTCGGCGAAAGAGAGCCTGTTCAAGGCGCTCTACCCGCTGGTGCAAAAGCGCTTTTATTTCGAGCATGCCGAGCTGGTGGAATGGTCTGACACGGGCCACGCCACGCTGCGGCTGCTCACGGACCTGTCCGATGAATGGTGCCATGGCAAAGAGCTGCAGGCGCAGTTTGCGGTGAATGACGGCCAATTGTTGAGCCTGGTGGCCGTGAGCGCCTGAGCGCCCTATTGCTCGGTTTGATCCCGCGGCCAACTCAGGCTGAAACACGCGCCGCCCAGGTTGTTGCTCTTGCCGATCAACGCCCGCCCGCCGTGCCAATAGATGATCCGCCGCACAATCGACAACCCCAACCCATGCCCGCCCGAGGCGCGGGTGCGGCTGTCATCCAGGCGCAGGAAGGGCGTGAAGATGCGCTCCCAGGCGCTTTCTGGCACGCCAGGGCCGTCGTCTTCCACATCGATGCGGCAACGCACCTGCCCCACTTGATAGCTGATCAGCACCTGCCCCTGGGCATGGCGCATGGCGTTGCTCACCAGGTTCTGCAAGGCGCGGTGCAGGTAACGCGGCTCGGCCTCGACCCAGGCATCGTCCCAATGCGCCGAAGACAAGCACACCCCGCGCGCCACCTGAACCTGCGGGCGCAACGGCGACAGCTCGGCAATGACCTGATCGAGCAAGGCATCGAGGTCGACCCGCTGGAAATTCAGCGCCGGCGCCCCTTGCTCCAGGCGCGCGTAGGTGAGCATCTCGTCCACCAGGCCGTCGAGGTCCTGAATATCGCTGTCCATGCCCTCCAGGTATTTGCGCCGGGCCTCGGGGGTGGCGGCGTCGCCGATCATTTCCAGGCCGAAACGCAAGCGTGCGACCGGTGTGCGCAGCTCGTGAGAAACCGCCCGCACCAGCTCGCGCTGAATCGCCAACAGCCGTTGCAGGTGCTCAGCCATGCCATTAAAGGCCGCCGCCAGCCGCCCGACCGAATCAGCGCCGCGGGCGGGCACGCGCACTTCCAGGCTGCCTTTGGCGATGCGCGTTGCGGCTGCCTCCAGGCCGCTCAAGCGCCGCTCCAGCTGGCGCACGAGGAAGTAGACGATCAGCCCGATCAGGGTCAGGCCGATCAATGCGATCAGCACCAGCCATTGCGCCGGGTAGGGGTTCATCTGGTACAGCGGGCCGATCTCCAGCACCCACGGTGTGCCGACCATGCCCGCGAACACCCGGATCGAATCACCGCCCTTGCCCAGGGCCATCACCGTGTCGCCTTCCGCCACGCGGCGGCGCTGGTCGTCGTCCATGTCGGCCTGGTCGAGCGTCATCAGGTGCATATCGAAGCCAAACCCCTTGGCCTCTTTTAAGTACGCAAGCCTTTGCGGCTGATCGGCTACCGGGAAACGCACCAATTCGTCAGCCAGCAGGTAAATCGTCGCACGGGCCAACTGCTCGCTGATCTGCTGCACTTCTCCGCTCAGCAGCAGTTGCTCCTCTTCACTGATCAAACGCAGCACCCGCGCCGAATGGGGCCCGGTCTGTTCCACCAGCACCTGGCCGCGTTGCAGGCGGTTGCGCTGGCTCAAATCCAAATGGGCGTCGCTCATCGGGCGCAGCTGCAGCGGGATGCCCAGCAAACGTTCCCACACCGCCAGGGCCCGGCGCCGTTCGATGGCACTCATGGGTTGCAGGTTGTCGCCCATCAACGCGAAGGTGCCGTGGGCCAGCCGCTCGCGGTACTGGCCGCTGCGCACTTCGTTAAGCAGGTGCAAGGCCAGCACGCCCAGCAGGGCGACCAGCACCAGCGCCGCGCACATGCCGCCGTAGATGCGCAGGAAGATGGAGTTCACGGCGTCAGTTCGGCGGCAGCTTCGGGGACGAACAGGTAACCTTTGCTGCGAATGGTCTTGATCAGTCGAGGGTGGTCCGGATCGTCGCCGATTTTCGGGCGGATGCGGGAGATGCGCACATCAATGGAGCGGTCCTGGCCGTCATAGCCGACGCCGCGCAGGGCAGTGAAGAGTTCTTCCCGGGACAGGATGCGCCCGGCATTGGCCACCAACAGCCACAGCAGGTCGAACTCGGCGCTGGTCAGTTCGATGCCCGCCTCATGCAGCCATGCCTCGCGCAGGGCGTTGTCCACCACCAGCGGGCCGAACTGCAAGCGCCGTTGTTTATCCGCCGTGGCGGGCTCCGGGCTGTCACTGCGGCGCAGCAGCGCTTGAATGCGCGCCAGTAACAGGCGCGGGCGCACGGGCTTGCACACGTAGTCGTCGGCGCCCATATCAAGGCCCATGACCTGGTCCATGTCATCAGTGCGGGCGGTCAGCATCAGGATCACGCCCTCGTAGTGCGCGCGCACCTTGCGGCAGATGCTCAGGCCGTCTTCGCCGGGCAGCATCAGGTCGAGGATTACCAGGTCCGGCTGCTCGGCAATGATGCGTTGCGCCGCCCGCGCACCGTTGCCCTCCACCGCCACGTTCAAGCCGTGGCTTTCCAGGTAATCCCGGGTCAGCTCAGCCAACCGCTGGTCATCCTCGACAATCAATACCTGCCAGGCTTCTTGCTCCACGGAAGACCTCCATGTCCTTAGTTTTATTGTCGTTACAGGGGGGCATATCGACGCCGATTGTAGCAATGCGCCAGCCCGGTAGCACAAGCGCGCAAATGCGTTCGGACATCGTGTTTTTTTGTGATAGGGTTCGCGCCCGCAAAAACCGGCGCACCGGTTTTTACCTTGGAATATTCAGTGACAAACGGTGCGATGCAGCAGTACTGCGGCCTACACGCCTGTTCCACCTTTCATACACATTTTACCCACAGCGTTATCCACAGGTCATGCGTTGCTAAGGTGCCAAAAACGCATTATCTTGTAGCTTGTCGCCAAAAAAACCCTACATGTAGGGGTTCAGGCGAAAATACCAAACACAAGTCAGACAAGAAACTCAAGCCCTTTCTTGCGCGCGTTTGGTTGAACTAAAGCCTTTTTCGAAAGCCCAAACCGCGCACGCGGATGGCAGCCGTTTTCAAGCCCGACGGGAGAGAACGGTACGGGTGTTACAGCGTGTGTTTAGCCAGGGCACGCAAACTGTCACCCATCAGGAATACGGTAAAGGGCGCAGGCTCTACCGAAGACTTCGGCATGGAAGCGGCGCGAACAGCCCCCTTCCTCCTGTCCCGAAGTTGTTATGCCAGGCCTTGGTCTGTTGTAAGTGCTTCAGGACGGAACGGTGGGCGCCTTGATGGTGCCCCAATAAATATAGAACGTGGAGACAACCCCCATGCAAACCGACACAACTCGCGAGAACCCGCAAGGCTCCGTGCCGCAGGCCGCCGATTCGAACCTGGATCTGTCCGCCACTGCACCCGGCCAACTGCGTGTGATCAAGCGTAACGGCACTGTCGTTCCTTACACCGATGACAAAATCACCGTCGCCATCACCAAAGCGTTTCTTGCAGTTGAAGGCGGCACCGCTGCTGCCTCGTCGCGCATCCACGACACCGTTGCCCGCCTGACCGAACAGGTCACCGCGACCTTCAAGCGTCGCATGCCGTCGGGCGGCACTATCCACATCGAAGAAATCCAGGACCAGGTCGAACTGGCCCTGATGCGCGCCGGCGAGCAGAAAGTGGCACGCGACTACGTGATCTACCGTGACGCCCGCTCCAAGGAGCGTGCCGTGCGCGCCCCGGCCGAAGCCACCGTGCAGGCTCACCCGTCGATCCGCATCACCCTGGCTGACGGCACGTTCGCGCCGCTGGACCTGGGCCGCCTGAGCACCATCGTCACCGAGGCCTGCGAGGGCCTGGAAGAAGTCGACGGTGAGCTGATCCAGCGTGAAACCCTGAAAAACCTGTACGACGGCGTGGCCCTGAACGACGTCAACACCGCCCTGGTGATGACCGCCCGTACCCTGGTTGAGCGCGAGCCGAACTACTCGTTCGTGACCGCCCGCCTGCTGATGGACACCCTGCGTGCCGAAGGCCTGGGTTTCCTGGGCGTCGCCCAAAGCGCCACCCACCACGAAATGGTCGACCTGTACGCCAAGGCGCTGCCGGCCTACATCGCCAAGGGTATCGAGTTCGAACTGTTGAACCCGGTGCTGGCGACGTTTGACCTGGAAAAACTCGGCAAGGCCATCAACCACGAGCGCGACCAGCAGTTCACGTACCTGGGCCTGCAAACCCTGTACGACCGTTACTTCATCCACAAGGACGGTATCCGTTTCGAGCTGCCACAGATCTTCTTCATGCGCGTGGCCATGGGCCTGGCGATCGAAGAGAAGAACAAAGAAGACCGCGCCATCGAGTTCTACAACCTGTTGTCGTCCTTCGACTACATGGCCTCGACTCCGACCCTGTTCAACGCCGGCACCCTGCGTCCGCAGCTGTCGAGCTGCTACCTGACCACCGTACCGGACGACCTGTCGGGCATTTACCACGCGATCCACGACAACGCCATGTTGTCCAAATTCGCCGGCGGCCTGGGCAACGACTGGACCCCGGTGCGCGCATTGGGTTCGTACATCAAGGGCACCAACGGCAAGTCCCAGGGCGTAGTGCCGTTCCTTAAAGTGGTGAACGACACCGCTGTGGCCGTGAACCAGGGTGGCAAGCGCAAAGGCGCGGTGTGTGCCTACCTGGAAACCTGGCACATGGACATCGAAGAGTTCATCGAGCTGCGCAAGAACACCGGTGATGACCGTCGTCGTACCCACGACATGAACACCGCCAACTGGATCCCGGACCTGTTCATGAAGCGCGTCTTCGATGACGGCAAGTGGACCCTGTTCTCGCCGTCCGAAGTACCGGACCTGCACGACCTGACCGGCAAGGCCTTCGAAGAGCGCTACGAGTACTACGAAGCCCTCACCGAGTACCCGGGCAAGGTCAAGCTGTTCAAGACCATCCAGGCCAAAGACCTGTGGCGCAAAATGCTGTCCATGCTGTTTGAAACCGGCCACCCATGGCTGACCTTCAAAGACCCGTGCAACCTGCGCAGCCCGCAGCAGCACGTGGGCGTGGTCCACAGCTCGAACCTGTGCACCGAGATCACCTTGAACACCAACAAGGACGAGATCGCCGTGTGCAACCTGGGTTCGGTCAACCTGCCCAACCACATCGTCAACGGCAAGCTGGACACCGCCAAGCTGCAACGCACCGTGAACACCGCCGTGCGCATGCTCGATAACGTCATCGACATCAACTACTACTCGGTGCCACAGGCGCAGAACTCCAACTTCAAGCACCGCCCGGTTGGCCTGGGCATCATGGGCTTCCAGGACGCGCTGTACCTGCAACACATCGCCTACGGCTCCGACGCTGCGGTGGAGTTCGCCGACAAATCGATGGAAGCGGTCAGCTACTACGCGATCCAGGCCTCTTGCGACCTGGCTGACGAGCGTGGCGCCTACGACACGTTCCAAGGTTCGCTGTGGTCCAAGGGCATCCTGCCGCTGGATTCGCAACAGATCCTGATCGAGGCGCGTGGCCAGAAGTACATCGATGTTGACCTGAACGAAACCCTGGACTGGGCACCGGTCCGTGCCCGTGTGCAAAAAGGCATCCGTAACTCCAACATCATGGCCATCGCACCGACCGCCACCATCGCCAACATCACCGGCGTGTCGCAGTCGATCGAACCGACCTACCAGAACCTGTATGTGAAATCGAACCTGTCGGGCGAATTCACCGTGATCAACCCGTACCTGGTCCGCGACCTCAAGGCCCGTGGCCTGTGGGACTCGGTCATGATCAATGACCTTAAGTACTACGACGGTTCGGTGCAGCAGATCGAGCGCATCCCGCAAGAGCTCAAAGCGCTCTACGCGACCGCATTCGAAGTGGACACCAAGTGGATCGTCGACGCGGCCAGCCGTCGCCAGAAGTGGATCGACCAGGCTCAGTCGCTGAACCTGTACATCGCGGGCGCTTCGGGCAAGAAACTGGACGTGACCTACCGCATGGCCTGGTACCGTGGCCTGAAAACCACGTACTACCTCCGTGCCCTGGCCGCGACCAGCACCGAGAAGTCGACCATCAACACCGGCAAGCTGAACGCGGTGTCTGCTGGCGGCAACCACGGTGACGATTCGGTGCTCGCCGCACCGGCCGGCCCGGCCCCCGTGCCAAAGGCCTGCGCGATCGACGAGCCGGATTGCGAAGCGTGCCAATAAGCTGAACCGGTCCCGGGCCTGATTGCCCGGGATCGAAAAACCCCCGTTAAACCCGGCGTACCGTCGGATTTAACGGGGGTTTTCTTTTGCCCGCAAAAAACCCGCGCTTAAAACAGCACCGTCGCGATCCCCTCCTCAGGCACACCGCCACGTGTGCCCCACAGCTCGACGCGCCCGCCAATCACCGCCATCGAGTGACCACCGTATTCCACGGTGCCCAACCTTCCATTGGCCAAGTCGGCACGGGTTGCGGCGCGGTAATGGTTGCGCAACCCCAAGCGGTCCAGGCCTTCGCGGCTGTGTTCGCCGTCGTTCAGGCTGCGTAACGCTGCGCTGTAACTGCGGCCGGCCACGCCATCGTTGTTTTCCAGTTGCGCCCGCTTGGCGCTGACGGCGTACATGAAGTTGGCGTCGGTCATCATGCCCGGGTCATCGCCCTTGAAACGCGCTTCACGGGCGGCCATTTGCAGCTCGTTGGCCGACAGGTGCAGCTTGAAACCGTCGCGCTGGGTCACGTCAAAACCGCTGCCGTTTTCCTTGACCTCCTGGAACACGTCGGTCGGTTTCTGGCCAAAGCGCATCATGGCCGCCTTGATGGCCGACACGGTCACGCAATTGCCGTCCGGGCCCTGGCTGAAGCCACTCCAGATGTTGTCCGGTTTCTTTCCAGGGTTGCGGGTATCGGGCGTGTAATTGAAATGCTTCGCCCCTTCGGTGATGGGCTTGTTGCTCATCACCTCACCTGGCGGGAAATCGCTTCGGTTGGCCCGCGGCCCCAGGCCAGGCGAAGGTGATGGGGCAGGATCATCCTCGGGGAACAACTGCGTGAGCAACCAGCGCAGAAAATCGCGCAGGGCTTGCGGTGTGTCCGCGTTTTCGATCATTTCACCCAGGACGTCCTTGATGGCTCTATCGCCCTGGTTTTCCCGGCGGCCATTCAACGTGTCACGCAGGTCGCGGGCCGTCTGGGGCTTGTTGTCCCGGTGGGCCTCGAACAAGTCCTCAAGCAGCCGCTTGATGGCCGCGCTGCCAGACACCGCCTCGACAGGCTGTGGTTCCTGCCCCACCGCGCTGTACGCAATGGCGCCACCCGGCGCCAGTAATCGTGAACTCAACATATCCTCACCCCTGGTTCAGCGAGCCGACTGGCTCTGGCCTGTTCAGTGGCAGGGCTAAACATCGCGTTCCGTCCCAATGTATGTCAGTGCGTTACCCGCCGGGGCTCAGGACTTTTCCGATGAACCGGTCAGGCATAGAGTAGGAGGCGGATTCACATCCGCCGTCCTCTCACACCACCGTACGT
>NZ_JBSVWN010000044.1:0-54207 GCF_054071325.1 Pseudomonas sp. SDO5215_S409
GCCACGGTAAACCGTTAGCCCACTGTTGGGTAGGTGGGGTTTATGGATCGCATACTTCAAGTGCGTGGCACAGCCTCGATAGCCGTCAAGCAGGCGATCAGTACGTCCTTCACTAGACTGCAAGTGCTCGCCGCACGGGATAACCCAATGCGCCAAGGTCTGGCGCGAAATATCAATGCCATAGCGCCCACGTACGTTTCAAAGCGGTTAAGAGGCAAACGGTATACGTACTTGGTGGTCAGCAGTATCGGCTGAGATCTATTTTTGGTGACCTTCGGGCTGTTATCATCCGAAGTTAGCGGCTGCGTAAGGGCCGCTCATTAAGCGACCCGGCAACCGTGCATCGTTTCCGTCAGCTCAGCGAAGCAAAGAACGATACACGTCTGTGTAAGCACTCACCATACGATCAGCCGTAAACAGTTGCTCGAAACGCAATACGGCTCGTTGACCCATCGCCCTACTTTTTTCAGGGTGCTCCCATAGCCTGATCATCGCCTGCGCCAACGCATTCGCGTCGCAAGGGGGCACCACCAGCCCGGTTTCTTCGGCGACATTGATATAGGTTGTTCCTGTACCAATCTCACAGGAGATAAGGGGTTTTCCAAACATCGCACCCTCAAGTAGCGAAACACCGAATGCTTCAGAGCGAAGATGGGATGGAAAAACCAGGCAATAGCACAACGTCAACAAAGCAACTTTATCGTCGTCGGGCAAACCACCCAGGAAATGTATTCCGCCGAGCCCCAGTTTGTTGGCCTTAGCTTTCAACTCTGCTTCCAACGGTCCCCGCCCCACAATCACAATCGGGAACCGGGCCGTGCGAGCGGCCTCGAGCAAGTACTCCAACCCTTTGTAGTATCGCAGCGCCCCAATAAAAAGAAAAAAACGCTCGCCGACTCTTTCTTTCCAATAGTTCAGCTTTTTCGGAAGTACCGACGGGTAAGTGCCCCTCTCCAGCCCAATAGGAATTACGGTGACTTTATCCTTGAACTTTTGAAGCACAGGACTGCTTTCTACATACTGCGGAGATGATGCAACAATACGATCAACCCTTCCCAGAAAGCGATACATTAACGGCTGATACAACTTGAGCAGCATCTTCTGCTTAACAATATCTGAGTGATAACTAACAACCGTCGGCTTGTGCACTCGCGACACAAAATGAACTACATCCATAAATGGCCATGGGAAGTGGTAGTTTATGATATCCGCTTCCCTGGCCAACTCAGCAAAGTCGTTAAACGCAGACAACGAAAAACCCGTCGAAGCCAAGTGTAAATCCAGCTTTGAGGTATGGGCCAAGTGTCTTCCTACCGTAACGTCACGTGCCACACCATCAGCACTTAACGATAACACCTGTGCAGCGACCCCATATTCTCCTACACCCTCCGAAAGCTGAAAGATAACTTGCTCAACTCCCCCCATGGTTTGTGGGTAATAGGTTTTAAAGAAATGGAGAACTTTCAATCTAATATTTCCTTCGTAACTTTCTTCGCTGGTACGCCAACATAGACACCAGGGTCCAACAAATCACGGTGAGCGCATGCACCCGCGCCCAATGTGACTTGCGCACCTACACGAATGCCGTCGATAACCGTCGAACCGGCGCCGATAAAACAAAGGCTCCCTATACGCGATCGCCCTGCAACAGCGGCATTGATCGAAACATGGGTAAAATCATCAATGGTACATTCGTGCTCAACAATAGCACCGGTATTGATAATGCACCCCGCACCGACAGATGCCATCGGACCGACGTGAGCATGATGCCCCACAAATGTTCCAAGTCCTAATACAGCACCAAAGCCTATCGTTGCAGTGGGAGCGGCCAGCATTGCCATAGGCCAGCCCTGCTTATTGATCCAATCGTATTGTTGTTGGCGTTTGTGGTTGTCGCCTGCCGCCGGCATGACAAGCCACCCCTGCGGAAGTATGCCCTCCCAATGCGTGTACACCGGGAACGCCCCCAAACATTCATTCGGGCGGGCATTGCTGTCAATAAAGCACAGCGTTTTAAATCCGGATGACAACGCCACGTCCGCAACACTGCGGGCGTGACCGCCAAAGCCGAGGACCAGCAAACCTGATACTTCGCCCATTACGCCCTGCACCTCGCCCTAATCACCCTTTGAAATACGATCCAAGACGTCAACGTGCTCATTAACAACATCGGTCCATGAGCGCAAGTTTAATTTTTTATAAAACTGCTTTTGGGTGGCCAGTACCTGTTCGCGGTCGTTTAAGGTCATTTGAATACGCATCGCCATGTCTTGCCAGTCATAGGGATCAAAGAACGTGATCGCTTGAATCGCTTCATCATTCAAGACCTCTTCAGCCACCGGAATTCTGGCCATGACAACAGGCGTATCGACGGAGAGTGCCTCCGTAAAGGTGAACGGACATCCGCCTTCGCTCAGGCTTGGGTTCACAGCGAGATCTGCCAATTTATAACAAGCTGCCAGTTCCTGGACTGTCAAGCCATGGAGACACACGACGTCGTTTTCCAGCGTATGATCCTTGATGAACTTTATGACGTCTTCCATGCCATTCGGGTTACCCGTCAAAATCAATTTATGTCCGATAAATTTGCTACGAAGCAGGTATTCATAGGCACGGAGCAGTGACAACACATTTTTATTGGGCCTTATTTGACTCGCATAAAACAAGAAGTTTACATCAGGATTAGAAAACGTGGCGGCGTATTCAGAACCGACCGACTTCTGCAATGCTTTCTTGAATAAGCTGTGGCAAAGACTACGAGATGCCTGTTCCGGGTTCATCCCACCCGACACGTCAACCCACTGATTCAACCTATTAGGTGCGTGATGAATGACCGAAATTTTAGAGTGATTGATAGCATACCGATCAACCAAGGTATCCCATTTTACAGTGCTGCTATAAGTCACATAGTTCTGCCCTTTATAAATAGTGTCCTCTATCTCACCGAAAATTCTCAAAAATCTTTCGCCGCCAATGCTGGAAAACCCAACAGGAAAGTCGGTGAGCACCACGTCAGGAACACACATGAGCTTGGGTGCTTTAATCAAGTTAAACGCTGGCCAAAAAGCAGTAGGGCTATACCAGGCCAATACATGATCGAGCTGCTCGATCAGCGCCAGCATTCGCTTCGACTCAACGCCCTCCATGCCTTTGTACAATCGCAAAATCAAAGCATCTTCTTTGGGCGAGCTCAAAACCAACTTGAGACGAAAGATTTTTCTTGAAAGAGGCCGCGCAATCTTGTTAACAAAGAGCCGAAGTTTCAACAAAGAAACGATTAATAAACCGAGCAGCAAAACAGGAGAAAGTACCACCCCTAACACACACACACACAAACCAATCACCGCCAAAGGAATGAGGTGATAAAACGAGTGCGCAACGACTAACCGTTCTTCAAAATAATTAGCAACCTGCTTATAGCTCCACGATAATACACCTGCAATCCGAGCAACCAATGTAGGCCCTCGATCTCGCTTTTTGTATTTCAAATAAGATTCATATAGCTTTAAAATCAAGGGTTCTTTGTCAGGAGAGAGCAACTTAAATCGACTTTTTTGAACACCTTCACTTAGAAAAAGATCTTCGAGGCTATTTTTCGACCAGCTCGGGCAAACCAGCACAAATTGAATATCTTCACGTCCGGAGGCTCCCTTCAGGAAGGCCGCCAGATAACGCCCTAACCCTTCATGCCGTAGATCGACACCTGGAGGATAGGACAGGTAAATACCATAATGTTTTACAGACATACGCGTACCTCCTCCCAATACTTAGACGCAAAATTCACAAGATCATTTTGGGCCAACTTTTCCTGGGAGGGGAGTGTCTTTGCCAACTGAAAATAATTTTCCTCCATATATTTCAACTTTTTCGCCATGTCCGTCGGACTGCCTGAGTCCATCCATGTCAAATTCAAGAAAAACCGAGTATTTATCTCGTGCATCGCAGGATAATTACTGCTTAATGAGGGGGTCCCAACGCACGCAGCCTCAATAACACTGAAGGTGCCGTTGTCAATTTTTCCGGCATGCCACAAGAAACAGGAATTGGCCAAAGTCTTGATATATTGGCGCTCGGAGAGCCCACCTAATAGTTTAATTTTTCTGTTCAACAAACGACTGCCTTTCACCAAGCTCCCCAGCGATTTCAGATGAGGCATGTCACTTTTAAGCAAATTCTCGGTGCCCACACCCGTGATGTGACACGATAACAAACCGTCATATTCTTCATAATAAATTTGTAATGCCTTAAGGGCATTGACGTGATTTTTGTGCTGATTCGCATTGGTCGTCCAGATAAAGTATGACGATGCTTTGTCGGCCTTCACGACAGACTCTTTCCAGAACTCTGGAACCAGCATGGGCACCGAGACAACTTTTTCTGCACTCACGCCTGCGTACTGCAATGCGTCATGCTTTGTAAACTCAGTCGTCACTAATACTTTCCTGGACACCCTGACGGCTTCCAAAAATACAGAATCCGCACCATGGGCAAGAATCGGCTCATAACGCTGTAAGTAATCATAGACCATATAAATGGTTGGTTTCAGCGGCAGTAAAGGTGCCTCAAGCCGATCGGAAATGACAATCCACAAATCACAATCAGCCAGATGTTTTATTCCATCATCCGGGGTCACGTACTTACTATGAACAGGCTCCCAATCTGGCTGCCCTGAGTACCGCATGGCCCGTCGAGCTTCATCCGCGCCGAGTGTTTTCCATTTATAGGGCCGAATTTTTATATCAGAATCAACATCTTCAAATGCATCGTTGGCATAGCACTCTCTGTCGTCCAGATGGCAAATGACAACCTCAACATCCTCGCCACTTTGACGACTGCCAATGTATAATGATTGCGCAAGCATTTTAGTGCCACGCAAGCTGCCACCCCTGTATTTTACAGGGACAATTATGGCAATACGCTTTCGCTTCTTCGGCCGCCCTACCGCTTGAGCCCGAACAGCATACAGTTCACTGGTAATCTTCGCCCAACCCACCGTCCATTGCTGGCCGACAGCTTCTGCAGAAAAACGTCCGAGCCCCTGTTCTTGAGCGTTCAGAATCGCCGAGATAAAATTTTTGTCGCCTTCTAATATACGCCTGACTTTACTTTTGGCTTCTTCGATAGTGCTACAGCGCCCCGGCGACTTGACGAAGCGCAGCTTATCGAGCATACCTCCCGCCATAAACACCAACGCGATTCCCGAGCGCATTGCACGCAACGGTGCCTCTTCGATACCGTTGGACGCCACAGAGTCATAAAACATGACTTTGTATTGGCTGGAGAAGCAATCACGGGACTCAAAGTCTACTGCGCCCACGATGTTGTCTGCATCCACCACAACCGGCTGCTCCCCCGCAACCGAGTAGTCGACTCCTTTAAAATCGACAATCAACTTCTTATACAAATCAGAATAGACATCCGAAACATTTATGTTCGGGCAAAATAACAACAGCTTATTCAACTGACGCTCAGAATAATCAATGACGGGTGCAACACCATATTCTGCCGGCAAACAGAAAGTACGTCGACTCAGGTAGCTCAATTCGTGGGCAGCTTGATGTTCATGTAAAGTACCAAGCCAAAACCGATTGCCCGCTGCTTTAACGCGATAAATCCCGTCTTCTCCCAGATCCTTGCGCAGCGCGTCTGAATAGGAGCTACCGTCCAGAAAACCTGTCGCCCGCAGCACCACAGCACCGTTAAACCCGTTGAGCGTGGCTAACAACTGCTCCGCATGACTGCCGACAAACGCAACATCAAAATGACGATTGGCGACGGCCCACGCCGCATCACTCGGATGACCGTACCAATCCTGCGCATTGAGTAATTCAAGGTCGCTGGCCGGAATACTGATTGCCTGATCGAAACTAAAATCTACATCGTCCGACAGAGTGTATGGCGTCGCAGGGAATTGCTTGGGCATGAAAAATTCAGTAACGCCCACACGTTTTAACTGAACCACATCCGTTTCACGCAACTCTTTCTTGTTTAAGAGCCACAAAACCCTGAAGGCGTTATTTAGCATTACGATAGTCCATTCACTTTCTTGTACTCATCAATCGCATCGCCACAATCCCCATCAAACACGAGTGAGCCATGGTGAAAGACCAATCCACGATTACAAATTGACTTCAAAGAGCCCAGATCATGCGAGGCCAAAACAAGAATTTCCGCGCGCTCGATCAGGCTGGTAATACGTTCCTTCGCCTTAACCATAAAATTCGCATCCCCCGCCCCGATCACTTCATCGAGAAGAAGAATATCGCCACCCACGGTTGTCGAAATGGCAAAGGCCAATCTCACTTGCATACCGGCAGAATAGGTTTTCATTGGGTAATCAATGAATTCACCAAGCCCAGCAAACTCAACAATTTCGGCTTCCATACGCCGCATAAAGGCGGGGGACAACCCTAACAACAACCCACGGTAAAGAATGTTCTCTCGGCCTGTAGCGTCTGGCTCAAACCCCAGGCTAAGGTCAAACAAAGAACGTATTTGCCCGTCAACTTTCAGCGTCCCGCTGGAAATCGGGTATAAACCGGCAACCGTTTTGAGAAATGTACTTTTACCCGCACCATTGTGCCCAAGCACACCCACCCTTTCGCCGCTGAAAATTTCAACCGAAACATTTTTTAATGCATGAATATCCGCCACGGTAGTCGATTTTTTCGACCCACTGAAAATACCCGCCATCAATGATTTGAGCGAACGCTCTTTATAAGCGACCGACGCGTAATGAAGATTAACGTCCTCAAGAAATATTTTATTCTTTTTCATAAGTAAAAAATGACCTTACGCTCGGATTTATAACCTACCAGGATAGCGATCACCGCAAAGAAAACGGCCGCCCCCAAACTGAACATATAATTCTCAAGCGTTGGCCACTCACCTTGCAGCAATGGCGCGCGAACCAACTGCAAAATATGATAAATCGGATTGTAATCAACCAATGCATGCAGCCCGCCATTTTTGAACATTTTTGCTTCAAAATAGACAGGAGAAACAAACCATAGCGATTGCATCACCAATCCAAGAGCGTGGGGGATATCACGGAAGCGGGTACTGATATAAGCCAAGAGTGTTGAAACCGGCCATACAATCAACGCCAATATCGGATAAATCGTGAGCGTTGCCAGCCAGCACCAACCAATATTCTGCGGCAATACAATAGCGACCCAACCATATAACGACAGGCTGGCTAGCATCAGGATTATCAGACTTCCAATCACCGTACGCAGCGTGTAAATCGCCAATGGGTGATTGCATTGCTTGATATAGGAATCCGCCTGAACAAACGACAACGAGCCACCAACTGTATTGGCCGAAATATATTCCCAGACGATAATTCCGGAGAGGATATAAGGAGCGTAGGTCACAATATCAGTATTAAAAAGCCGGCTAAAAACCAGCGTCAGCAATAGCGTCAAACCCAGCGGCTGAATAATTGACCACGTCACACCAAAAAAAGACCGTCTCCATCTCGATCGTAAATCGGCAAGGGCAAGGTGCATCCAAAAATACCGGGCACCCCATATGCGAGAAAAATACGAAAACATCTTTTCACCTGAGTAAATGATTAAAGCCAAAATTCAGTTTCAACATGTCCCTCTGAACTCCACTTGGCAATCGGGGTTGATTACTCAACCCCGACGTTCTGCATTTTAGTTAGCGAAGTAGCGTCGAATTTCCTCAGCCACCTGCTGTACCTGTTCGCGGGTCAGTGTCGGATAACTCGGAAGGTTCATCCCTCGGGTGCTAAGATCTTGTGCAACCGGGAAAACTTCATCGGTTTTGCAGTGCGGCATGTTGTGCGCTGGCGCGAACAGCGGGCGTGTTTCTATCCCGTTGCTCTTAAGGTGATCACGCAGCCCCTGACGCTGTTCGGGATCATCCAGCAACACCGAGCACATCCAATAAGAGTGGCGCGTTCCCGGTTGTTCTGCATGCATCTGCAGCGGAAGACCTTCAAGCGCCTCGCGATACCAGTCTGCAACCTGACGCTTGAGCAGGATGATTTCGTCTGCACGTTCCAACTGGGCGAGGCCAATGGCCGCGCAGATGTTGGTCATACGGTAGTTAAACGCCAACTCGTCATGCCAATACTCGCGGGTCTTAGAGACACCCTGGCTTTTCAGATGGCAGGCCTTTTCGTGCACAACCTTGTCTCTGGAAACCACCATCCCACCTTCACCGGTGGTGATGGTCTTGTTTCCAAAGAAACTAAAGGTGGCGACATCCCCGAAAGTCCCTACATGCTGCCCTTTGTATAAGGAACCAAAAGCCTCTGCACAATCCTCGATCAGCAGCAAGTTGTACTCTTTACACAGAGCCACAACTTCATCCATGTCACACGCGAGACCATACAAGTGCACGACCATGATAGCTTTGGTTTTCGCCGTGATACGGCTGCGGATGTCGGGAACACTGACATTCCAGGTATCAGCCAGAGACTCAGCGTATACAACGCTGGCACCGGTTTGCATGATGGTGTTGACCGATGCCACGTAAGTCAGCGTTGGAACAATCACCTCATCACCTACACCAAGCCCCAAAGCAGCCATGGCCAAGTGAAGGGCAACCGTACCGTTACTCACGGTGGTTGCATGTTCGGCACCGATGTATCGGGCAAACTCGCTCTCGAAGCGGGAAATAAATTCTCCACGAGAAGAAATCCAGGTCGAATCAAGACACTGGTTTACGTATTCCTTTTCGCGTCCGCCCAGAAAGGGCTGATATACCGGTATCATCCGAGCCGCCCCTTATTCCTGACCTTTGAAGTATTTGTAACCATGCGCCTGGACCAGTTGGTCGCGCTCGGCTTCACGCATGTCTTCACGCATCATTTCTTCGACCAACTCGGCGAAGGTCGTGGTCGGTACCCAGCCCAACTTGGCCTTGGCTTTGCTTGGGTCACCCAGCAGAGTTTCCACTTCGGCAGGGCGGAAGTAACGCGGGTCTACCGCAACGATGCACTTACCAGTTTCAACGTCGTAGCCTTTCTCGTCTACATCGGTGCCTTCCCAACGGATCTGGATGCCAATTTCTTTGGCGGCCACTTCAACAAACTCACGTACGGAGTGTTGCTCGCCGGTCGCGATCACAAAGTCTTCAGGCTCGTCTTGTTGCAGCATCAGCCACTGCATTTCCACGTAATCGCGGGCATGGCCCCAGTCACGCAGTGCATTCATGTTGCCTAGGTAAAGGCACTCTTGCAGACCGAGTTTGATACGCGCCAGCGCGCGGGTGATTTTACGGGTTACGAAAGTCTCGCCACGGATAGGAGACTCGTGGTTGAACAGAATGCCGTTGCAGGCATAAATACCGTACGACTCGCGGTAGTTCACGGTCATCCAGTAAGCGTACAGCTTGGCGACGGCATACGGAGAACGAGGATAGAAAGGCGTAGTTTCTTTCTGTGGAATTTCCTGCACCAGGCCGTACAGCTCGGAAGTCGAGGCCTGATAGAACTTGGTTTTCTTTTCCAGCCCGGCAATCCGGATAGCTTCCAGAAGACGCAAGGCGCCCAAGGCGTCAGAGTTCGCGGTGTACTCCGGCTCTTCAAAAGAAACAGCAACGTGGCTTTGTGCTGCCAGGTTGTAGATTTCGTCCGGCTGAACTTCCTGAACGATACGGATCAAGCTGCTGGAGTCGGTCAGGTCACCATGGTGCAACGTCAGATCGTAGCCGGTGGCATGCGGATCGTGGTACAGGTGGTCAATACGCGCCGTATTGAACATGGAACTGCGACGCTTGATGCCGTGAACCGAGTAACCTTTTTTAAGCAGGAACTCGGCAAGGTAAGCACCATCCTGGCCCGTAATACCCGTAATCAACGCTACTTTCTTGTCGCTCATTTGTTCACCAATTTGATTTAACCAATCGAACAGTAAGTCTCTGCTACAGAGCCAAACTCTCGCTTTACCTTCACCTTCCCTGTGGAAACGAGAAGCCTTTCGTCACGCGTTACAACTACTGTTCAGCAATCCATCAGAAGCGCGGTCATCCAACACCTTCCGTGCTGCCTACTCCATTTCACTCCTGCCTCGGCCATGCTGCCGCGGCAGGCTCCAAACAGGCTGTCAATTGACACCCGCACGGCCATAAATGTCCTCGAACCGAACAATATCGTCTTCGCCCAAGTAATCGCCGCTTTGCACTTCAATCAACACCAGATCAATGACCCCCGGGTTCTCGAGGCGATGGGTATGACCTGCTGGGATAAAGGTGGACTCGTTGGTGTTAAGCAAGAACTCGCGATCGTTATTAACCACACGCGCCATACCACTCACCACGATCCAGTGCTCGCTACGATGGTGGTGCATCTGCAAAGACAGCGATGCCTGCGGCTTGACCACGATACGTTTGATCTTGAAGCGCTGACCTTCCTCTAGGGTCGTATAAGTCCCCCAGGGGCGGCGAACCGTCGTATGGTCGTGATGTGTGCGATGACCGCTTTTCTTCAGCTGTGCGGTAATTGCCTTGATGTCTTGCGCATGATCTTTGTGTGCAACCAGCAAGGCATCAGGTGTATCGACAATAAGCAGATCTTCGACGCCGACCAAGGCGGTCAGCCGACGTGGGCTTCGTACGTAATTGTTGCTGGCCGCATGCAAAACAGCTTCACCCTCAATACGGTTACCCTGCTCATCCGGTAAGGACAGCTCACTCATCGCATTCCAGGAGCCGATATCGCTCCAGCCGATATCGCAAGGCACCGTTGCTACTTTGCTTGACCGCTCCATCAGCGCGAAATCGATAGAGATATCCGGGACATTAGCAAAGCTCTGTGGCTCAAGATGCAGGCTGCGATGACCGCTGCCCTGCATCGTCCCCGACCCAGCCAAACAAACGTCGACCGCACTGGAAACATCGGGTGCGCACAGCGCCATTTCTTCAACCAGGGTGCCTGCGCGGAAACAGAACATGCCGGAGTTCCAAAAGTACTCACCGGACTCCAGGTAACCTTTGGCCGTTTCCAGATCCGGTTTTTCGACGAACCGTCTCACCTTGAAACCGGAGCCCAGCGGTTCATTTATGTTTTTCTGAACATAGCCGTAGCCGGTTTCCGGATACTCGGGAGTCACACCAAAAGTCACCAGCAGACCGCTTTCGGCCAACCGCGAGGCAGACTCAACGGCAGCAGCAAATGCTGCCTGGTCATCAATCAAGTGATCGGCAGGAAGAACCAGCATGATGGCATCATGCCCATGAGCTCGGGCAACCTCTTGAGCCGCCACTGCAACTGCCGCTGCAGTATTACGACCGAAAGGCTCAAGAACGAAACTCAGGTTGGTAAAATGGGGGGCGGCTGCACCGTATTCATCGAGAGTTTTGAAATAGAGATCACGGTTAGTGATGGTCAATACTTCGGCCACGCCCTTTAAAGCCAATGCGCGATTGAATGTTTTGCGAATCAAATTACCGCCGTCGGGTAACTCGATAAATGGCTTGGGGTGCGCAGAACGCGAAACAGGCCAGAGACGGCTGCCCGCACCGCCGCAAATAATTACCGGAATAAGCGTCACTCAGTACTCCTTTACGCAATTTCACTTCAAACCGCGCCTCCCTCCCCTGGCGATACGCAGATTTGAAAGCAAAGTAATATAAAAATTGCTTCAATTAAAAAACGCCACACCGTCTATCTGCATAGGGGAGGCAAATACAATAATTTCTTACAAAAGGCGGCATTCTTTCTCAAAAGGCCCTTTTTGTCTAGTTAAAGACAAGCCTCCTCCGCGACCATGGAGGCGTTTCGAGTGAAAAAGCAGCGGTTTTTTCGATCCGTGTCGATTTTCGACTTTGAGGGTACATACACCAACCAAATACAGCCGGAACTTGTCGGTGCCCAGCACCGGGCCGCTGGCCAAAGCTGTCATTTTCCCAACAACACAAGGAGGGAAAATACACCCTAACAATTTCCCCTCAACAATTTCCCGGACCTGCCGACAACTCCTCAAAGCCTTGCGGATTGAACAACCATGCGTAATAACCAACCCGTTACCCAGCGCGAACGTACCTTCCCCGCTCAGCAACGGTTGATCTCAACCACAGATGCCAAAGGCGTGATTACCTACTGCAACGACGCTTTCGTCGAGATCAGTGGGTTTTCGCGTGACGAGCTGGTGCGTGCCCCGCACAACCTGGTTCGCCACCCGGACGTCCCGTCCGCGGTGTTTGCACACATGTGGTCCACGCTCAAACAAGGCTTGCCATGGATGGGCATCGTCAAGAACCGTTGCAAGAACGGCGATCACTATTGGGTCAACGCCTATGTGACGCCGGTCTTCGATGGCAACCAGGTGGTCGGTTACGAGTCCGTGCGGGTCAAGCCCACCGCCGAACAGATCCGCCGTGCCGAGGCGCTTTACCAGCGCATCAACCAGGGCAAGTCCGCTATTCCGCGCCGCGACAAGTGGTTGCCGGTGGTGCAGGACTGGCTGCCGTTTATTCTGGTCAGTCAGTTGAGTTTTCTGATTGGCGTGTGGCTGAACTCGCACTGGGGTTTTGCCCTGGCCGCTGCGCTGTCGGTGCCGCTGGGCCTGTTGGGCCTGAGTTGGCAGCAGCGTGGCCTCAAGCGTTTGCTGCGGTTGGCGGAGCAAACCACGTCCGACCCGTTGATCGCGCAGATGTACACCGACAGCCGGGGCGCGCAGGCGCGGCTGGAGATGTCGATTCTCAGCCAGGAAGCCCGCCTGAAGACGTGCCTGACGCGCCTGCAGGACACCGCCGAGCACCTCAACGATCAGGCAGCGCAGTCCAACACCCTGGCGCATAACAGCTCCAGCGGCCTGGAACGCCAGCGCGTGGAAACCGAGCAGGTGGCGACCGCTGTCAACCAGATGGCCGCCACCACCCAGGAAGTGGCGAGCCATGTGCAGCGCACCGCCGATGCCACTCAGGAAGCCAATCGCCTGACCGGCCGTGGTCGCGACATTGCCGGGGAAACCCGCGAGGCCATTCAGCGCTTGTCCACCGCCGTGGGTGAAACCGGCGTGACGGTGACCCAGTTGGCCAAGGACAGTGACGAAATCGGCGGCGTGGTGGATGTGATCAAAGGCATCGCCGACCAGACCAACCTGCTGGCCCTGAACGCCGCCATCGAAGCGGCCCGCGCCGGGGAGATGGGCCGGGGGTTTGCGGTGGTGGCCGACGAAGTGCGGCAATTGGCCCAACGTACCAGCGAGTCCACCGGGCAGATCCACGCGTTGATCGCCAAATTGCAGCA
This sequence comes from Pseudomonas sp. SDO5215_S409, assembly GCF_054071325.1. NCBI lineage: Bacteria > Pseudomonadati > Pseudomonadota > Gammaproteobacteria > Pseudomonadales > Pseudomonadaceae > Pseudomonas > Pseudomonas sp. SDO5215_S409. The sequence continues at coordinate 13,226 of NZ_JBSVWN010000044.1, forward strand.
AACCGCCAATGCGGCCGTGCAGACCATGGACGCCGGGCATCGCCAGGCCGAAGAAGGTGTGGCGCGGGTAATGGAGGCGGACAAGGCGTTGGTGGGGATCAGTGAGGCGGTGGCGCACATCACCGACATGACCACCCAGATTGCCGCAGCGACCGAGGAGCAAAGCTCGGTGGCGGAAGAGATCAGCCGCAATATCAGCACGATTGCCTTGCTGGCGGATCAGACCTCGGAGCAGGCACTTAATTCGGCGCAGTTGAGTGAAGAGTTGACGCATACGGCCAATACCCAGTACTCGCTGGTGGAGCGTTTTAACCGCTGACCCACGCCCACCCGCCTGTTTGGAACGCATTCTGAACGGGCGGGTAGGTCGTAATGCGCTTCTAGCGTGCGCCGATAAACCCGGCCACCGCTACCGCCGCCGCCTGCAGATGTTGCTCATGACTGAACCCCGAAGCCTTCAGCGGCTTTAAGTCATGATCGGCCGCCTCCAGCCACATCAGCGCGATGCTCGGCGATAACACATACCCTTGCACCGCCGCCCGATTGCCCAGCGCATCCCGCTCGCCCTGCACAATCAATGTTCGTGCCTGCAAACCCGCCAAGTGTTCCACCCGCGGTTTCTCGGGCTTGCCCACCGCGTAAAACGGATACCCCAGGCACACCAGCGCGTCCGCGCCCAGTTCGTCCGCCAGCAGGCTGGCCATGCGCCCGCCCATGGACTTGCCGCCAATGGCCAGGCGCCCCGTGACATGGCGTCGCACCTGGGTATACACCTCACGCCAGCATTCGAGCAATTTGGGCGCCGGGTTCGGCGGGCGCTTACCCCCGTCGAGCCGGCGCTGGGCCATGTACGCAAACTCGAAGCGCACGACGTTCACGCCCTGTGCGGCAAGGCGTGCAGCCATGTCATTCATGAAACTCGAGTCCATCGGCGCGCCCGCGCCATGGGCCAAAATCAACGTGCCCAGGGCCTCGCCATGCGCGGCATTCCACAGCCAGCCCTGCGCCTGGACACACTGCGCCCATTGATCCCCGTCAATACTGGCCTTGTGCTCTTCTCCCATGCTTGCCTCGCTTTTTAGTCTGCCTATAACTCCAGCCCAAGCGCCGCATTGGCTTGGGTTGAACCGTGGATGGGGAACCATGAACACTACTTCAAGTACCGCCTACAACTATAAGGTGGTCCGCCAATTCGCCATTATGACGGTGGTGTGGGGCATCGTCGGCATGGGACTCGGGGTTTTTCTCGCCGCCCAATTGGTTTGGCCCGCCCTCAACTTCGACTTGCCCTGGACCAGTTTCGGCCGCCTGCGCCCTTTGCACACCAATGCCGTGATCTTCGCCTTTGGGGGCTGTGCACTGTTTGCCAGCTCGTTCTACACGGTGCAACGCACCTGCCAGACCCGGCTCTTCGCGCCAAAAATCGCGGCGTTCTGCTTCTGGGGCTGGCAGTTGGTGATTGTGCTGGCGGCTATCACCTTGCCACTGGGCTACACCAGTTCCAAGGAATACGCCGAACTGGAATGGCCCATCGACCTCCTCATCACCGTCGTCTGGGTGGCCTACGCCATCGTATTCTTCGGCACGGTGATGCAACGCAACACCCGGCACATCTATGTCGGCAACTGGTTCTTCGGTGCGTTCATCATCACTGTGGCCATCTTGCACATCGTCAATAACCTTGAGATCCCGGTCAGCCTGACCAAGTCCTACTCGCTGTACGGCGGTGCGACGGATGCTATGGTGCAGTGGTGGTATGGGCATAACGCTGTGGGCTTTTTCCTCACCGCAGGCTTTTTGGGGATGATGTATTACTTCGTGCCCAAACAGGCCGAACGCCCGGTGTATTCGTATCGCCTGTCCATCGTGCACTTCTGGGCGCTGATCACGCTGTACATCTGGGCCGGCCCTCACCACCTGCATTACACCGCGCTGCCAGACTGGGCACAGTCGCTGGGCATGGTGATGTCACTGGTGCTGCTGGCCCCGAGCTGGGGCGGCATGATCAACGGCATGATGACCCTCTCGGGCGCCTGGCATAAGTTGCGCAGCGATCCGATCCTGCGCTTTCTGGTGGTGTCGCTGGCGTTCTACGGCATGTCGACCTTTGAAGGCCCGATGATGGCGATCAAGACCGTCAACGCCCTCTCCCACTACACCGACTGGACCATCGGCCACGTCCACGCGGGTGCCCTGGGCTGGGTGGCGATGATCTCCATCGGCGCGCTGTACCACATGATCCCCAAAGTCTTCGGCCGCGAGCAGATGCACAGCCTCGGCCTGATCAACGCGCACTTCTGGCTGGCCACGATCGGCACTGTGCTCTACATCGCCTCGATGTGGGTCAACGGCATCGCCCAGGGCCTGATGTGGCGTGCGATCAACGAGGACGGCACGCTCACCTACTCCTTCGTCGAAACCCTGGTGGCCAGCCACCCCGGCTTCATCGTGCGGCTGGTGGGCGGGGCGATCTTTCTCAGCGGCATGTTCCTGATGGCCTACAACACCTGGCGCACCGTGCGGGCGGCGCCTGCCGAAATCACCGCTGCGGCGCAACTGGCCTGAGGACTCCGTGATGAAACACGAAACGCTTGAAAAAAACGTCGGCCTGCTGATGCTGTTGATGGTGCTGGCCGTGAGCATTGGCGGCCTGACGCAGATCGTTCCATTGTTTTTCCAGGACGTGACCAACAAGCCGGTCGACGGCATGAAGCCCTACACCGCGCTGCAGTTGGAAGGCCGCGATATCTACATTCGCGAAGGCTGCGTGCAGTGCCATTCGCAGATGATCCGCCCGTTTCGCGCCGAAACCGAACGTTATGGCCACTACTCGGTGGCCGGGGAAAGCGTGTGGGACCACCCCTTCCTGTGGGGCTCCAAGCGCACCGGCCCGGACCTGGCCCGCGTCGGCGCCCGCTACTCGGACGACTGGCACCGCGCGCACCTGTACAACCCGCGCAACGTGGTGCCGGAGTCAAAAATGCCGGCCTACCCGTGGCTGGTCACCGCCCAGGTCGACAGCAGCAGCACCGAAACCAAACTCAAGGTGATGCGCACGCTGGGCGTGCCGTACACCGACGAGGACATCAGCGGCGCCGTCGCCAGCCTCAAAGGCAAGACCGAGATGGACGCCCTGGTGGCCTACCTGCAAGTGCTCGGCACTGCCATCAAGAGCAAGAGGTGAACCATGGGATTTGCATATGACGCAGGCACCATTCGCGGCGTGGGCACGCTGGTGGTTGCCATTGCCTTTATCGGGTTGTCGATGTGGGTGTTCAGCCGCCGCCGCACCGCCGAGTTCGAACAGGCGCGCCAACTGCCCTTTGCCGACGAACCCTCGCCCACCGACGCGCAAGCAGCGCCCACTACAAGGAGCCCCCGGCCATGACCACCTTTTGGAGCACATGGATCTGCGTACTGACCCTGGGCAGCCTGGTCGGCCTGGCCTGGCTGTTGATCGGCACGCGCAGGGGCGAAACCCGCGGCAGTGTAGACCAGACCTTGGGCCACGCATTCGACGGGATCGAGGAGTACGACAACCCGCTGCCGCAATGGTGGTTCGTGCTGTTCGCCGCCACGCTGGTGTTTGCCCTCGGCTACCTGGTGCTCTACCCGGGCCTGGGCAACTGGAAAGGCATCCTGCCGGGCTATGAGGACGGCTGGACCCAAGCCAAGGAGTGGGACAAAGAGATGGCCCGCGCCGACGCCCGGTTCGGGCCCCTCTACGCCAAATTCGCCGCCCTGCCGGTGGAAGAAGTGGCCAAGGACCCCCAGGCACTGAAAATGGGCGCACGTCTGTTCGCCTCCAACTGCTCGGTGTGCCACGGCTCGGACGCCAAGGGCGCCTATGGTTTCCCTAACCTTGCCGACAACCTCTGGCGCTGGGGCGGCTCGGCCGAGGCGATCAAGACGAGCATCATGAACGGCCGTCACGCCGCGATGCCCGCCTGGGGTGAGGTCTTGGGCGAGGCCGGTGTAAAAAACGTCGCCGCCTACGTGCGCCACGACCTGGCCCAATTGCCCTTGCCGGCCGACAGCAACGTCGACCTGGCGGCAGGCAAAGCCGCGTTCACCACCACCTGCGTGGCCTGTCACGGGTTGGAAGGCCACGGCATGCCCGCCATGGGCGCGCCCGACCTGACCCAGCCAGGCGGCTTCATCTACGGCACCAGCCTTGCGCAATTGCAGCAGACCGTGCGCCACGGCCGCCAAGGCCAGATGCCCGCCCAGGCCGACCTGCAAGGCGCTGACAAAGTCCACCTGCTGGCGGCCTATGTTTATAGCCTCTCGCAAAAAGAGCCGCGCTAAACCTCCCGCCACACGCTGCAAGCAAAGAGCCACCGGCTTGGCGCTTGCAGCGGTTTTTCGCACCGCGTGCGGCACTGTCCTTTCCCCTCCTACCATTCGGGTCTACGCTTGTTTCCACGACGGCTGAGGTTGGTCTGACGCGGGTTTAAACACACGCAGTCAGAAGTAATCGAGACGCTTGTATTTTTCTGACCGATCCGTCAGCTTTACGTGCCCAATTTTGTCCCTACTCCAAACAGGGAAAGGGCACAGATCAGGGTGCGCAGCGCATTGACGCAGGTCACCACGCGTTGCATTGGAATCTTGCTTTCTCCATACTTGCGGCCGTTTTTTAACTATAAAAAAATTTATAACCGTGGAACCTTAGAATGAGCACAGCAATCAGTCCGACTGCTTATAACTATAAGGTGGTCCGCCAATTCGCCGTCATGACGGTGGTGTGGGGGATCCTAGGGATGGGGCTCGGCGTTTTCATCGCCTCGCAACTGGTATGGCCCGAGTTGAACTTCGGCCTGCCGTGGACGACCTTTGGCCGCCTGCGCCCGCTGCACACCAACCTTGTGATCTTCGCCTTCGGCGGGTGTGCGCTGTTCGCCACCTCCTACTACGTGGTGCAGCGCACGTGCCAGACGCGACTGATCTCCGACGCCCTCGCCGCCTTTACCTTCTGGGGCTGGCAAGCGGTCATCGTCGGGGCAATCATCACCCTGCCGCTGGGCTATACCACCACCAAGGAATACGCCGAACTGGAATGGCCGATCGCCATTTTGCTGGCCATTGTCTGGGTGACTTACGCGGTGGTGTTTTTCGGCACCATCGTCAAGCGCAAGACCAAACACATCTATGTGGGTAACTGGTTCTACGGCGCCTTCATCCTCGTGACCGCCATGCTGCATATCGTCAACCACGCGTCCTTGCCGGTGAGCTGGTTCAAGTCTTACTCGGCCTACGCCGGGGCGACGGATGCAATGATCCAGTGGTGGTACGGCCACAACGCCGTAGGCTTTTTCCTCACCACCGGTTTTCTGGGGATGATGTACTACTTCGTGCCCAAACAGGCCGAGCGGCCGATCTACTCCTATCGCCTGTCCATCGTGCATTTTTGGGCGCTGATCACCCTGTACATCTGGGCCGGCCCCCACCACCTGCACTACACCGCGCTGCCAGACTGGGCGCAGTCGTTGGGCATGGCCATGTCGATCATCCTGCTGGCGCCCAGCTGGGGCGGCATGATCAACGGCATGATGACGCTCTCGGGCGCGTGGCATAAGTTGCGCACCGACCCGATCCTGCGCTTTCTGGTGGTGTCGTTGGCGTTCTACGGCATGTCGACCTTTGAAGGCCCGATGATGGCGATCAAGACCGTCAACTCGCTGTCCCACTACACCGACTGGACCATCGGCCACGTCCACGCGGGCGCCCTGGGCTGGGTGGCGATGATCTCCATCGGCGCGTTGTACCACATGTTCCCGAAATTGTTCGGCCGCCCGCAGATGCACAGCGTGAGCCTGATCAACGCGCACTTCTGGCTGGCCACGATCGGCACCGTGCTCTACATCGCCTCGATGTGGGTCAACGGCATCACCCAGGGCCTGATGTGGCGTGCGATCAACGATGACGGCACCCTCACGTACTCGTTCGTCGAAGCGCTGCAAGCCAGCCACCCGGGTTACATCGTGCGAGCCCTGGGCGGGGCGTTCTTTGCGTTCGGTATGTTGCTCATGGCCTACAACGTGTGGCGCACCGTGCGCGCCGCCGACCCCGCAGAAGCCGAAGCCGCCGCCAAGATCGCCGTTGTGGGAGCCCACTGATGAAGCATGAAGTCGTCGAGAAGAATATCGGCCTGCTGGCCTTCTTCATGGTCATCGCCGTGAGCATCGGTGGCCTGACCCAGATCGTCCCGCTGTTTTTCCAGGACGTGACCACCAAACCGGTCGAAGGCATGAAGCCGCACACCGCCCTGGAACTGGAAGGCCGCGACGTGTACATCGCCAACGGTTGCGTGGGCTGCCACTCGCAGATGATCCGTCCGTTTCGCGCCGAAACCGAACGCTACGGCCACTACTCCGTGGCCGGTGAAAGCGTGTGGGACCATCCGTTCCTGTGGGGCTCCAAGCGCACCGGCCCGGACCTGGCCCGCGTGGGCGGGCGTTACTCCGATGACTGGCACCGTGCGCATTTGTACAACCCGCGCAACGTGGTGCCGGAATCGAAAATGCCGGCGTACCCCTTCCTGATCGAAAACCGGCTCGATGGCAAGGACACCGCCAAGAAAATGGAAGTCTTGCGCGCCCTGGGCGTGCCCTACACCGACGAAGACATCGCCGGGGCGGCCGCCGCCGTCAAGGGCAAGACCGAAATGGACGCACTCGTGGCCTACCTGCAAGGCCTGGGCACTCTCATCAAAAGCAAACGGTGACCTGGATGGATATCGGAATGATTCGAGGCCTGGGCACCGTTGTGGTGATGGTGGCCTTTGTCGGCCTGGCGTTGTGGGTGTTCAGCCCCAAGCGCAAGTCGGAGTTCGACGACGCAACCCTGCTGCCCTTCGCGGACGATCCCGAAGCCATCAAGCACGTCGAACAAGCGTCTAGGAGTAATAAAGAATGACTACGTTCTGGAGTCTGTACGTCACAGTCCTGACCCTGGGCACCATCTTCGCCCTGACCTGGCTGCTGCTGTCGACCCGCAAGGGCCAGCGCGCCGAGCAGACGGACGAAACCGTCGGCCACTCGTTCGATGGCATCGAGGAGTACGACAACCCGTTGCCCAAGTGGTGGTTCATGTTGTTTGTCGGCACCATCGTCTTCGCCTTGGGCTACCTGGCGCTGTACCCGGGCCTGGGCAACTGGAAAGGCGTGTTGCCCGGCTATGCGTACCTGGATAACGAAAAACAAACCCCGTTCGCCAACGGCCAGACCGGCTGGACCGGCGTGCACGAGTGGGAAAAGGAAATGGCACGCTCGGACGCCAAGTTCGGCCCCCTCTTCGCCAAGTACGCCGCCATGCCCATCGAAGAAGTGGCCAAAGACCCGCAGGCCCTCAAGATGGGTGGCCGCCTGTTCGCCTCCAACTGCTCGGTGTGCCACGGCTCCGACGCCAAGGGCGCCTATGGCTTCCCCAACCTCACCGACGCGGATTGGCGCTGGGGCGGCGAGCCCGCCACCATCAAGGAAACCATCATGAAAGGCCGCCACGCGGTGATGCCGGCCTGGGCCGACGTCATTGGCGAGCAAGGCGTGGCGGATGTGGCCGGTTTTGTGGTGACCAACCTCGATGGCCGCAAGCTGCCGGAAGGCGCCAAGGCCGACGTAGCCAATGGTGCAAAACTGTTTGCCGCCAACTGCGTCGCCTGCCACGGCCCGGCCGGTAAAGGCACCGCCGCCATGGGCGCGCCCGACCTGACCCACCCGGGCGCATTCATCTACGGCTCAAGCTTTGCCCAACTGCAGCAGACCATCCGTTACGGCCGCCAGGGCCAGATGCCTGCGCAGGAACAACTGCAAGGCAACGACAAGGTGCACTTGCTGGCGGCGTATGTGTACAGCCTGTCCCATGGGGAAAAGGAGACGAACGCCCAATAGGCATGCGAGCAAGGCAAAAGCCCCGTCGATAGCCGTCAACGGGGCTTTTGCGTTTAAAGGCAGCCGCAAATCCCGCGCAAGGCGATGGACCGAATGACCGTCTAGCGCGCAAAAACCGGCCATACTCCCTAAGTCAATTGATCCAGGTCACATATACCATCTGTTGATTTCCCCCAACGCGACCAAAGGTCGCACCCGATCAGCCGTACCGGGGGCGTATCATTACGCCACTGCAGCACCCTATTTTTGACCCCGGCCGGCACGTACTGGCCGAGGCAATTTCCACCGCCGTGGGATTCAATGATGAGCGACCAAATACCGGTACATGACGTTACCCCGCCTGCCAAAACTGCCAGCCACACCGTCGACCTGTACGCCTCGCGGGAGAAGATCTACACCCGTGCGTTCACTGGCCTGTTTCGCAACTTGCGCATGCTTGGCGGGGCCGGGCTGTTCCTGTTGTACTTCGCCACCGTGTGGCTCAACTGGGGTGGCCACCAGGCCGTGTGGTGGAACCTGCCCGAGCGCAAATTCTTCATTTTTGGCGCCACCTTCTGGCCCCAGGACTTCATCCTGCTCTCGGGCCTGTTGATCATTGCCGCGTTCGGCCTGTTCTTCATCACCGTGTATGCCGGGCGCGTCTGGTGCGGCTATACCTGCCCGCAAAGCGTATGGACCTGGATTTTCATGTGGTGCGAAAAAGTCACCGAGGGTGACCGCAACCAACGCATCAAGCTGGACAAGGCGCCGATGAGCGCCAACAAGTTCCTGCGCAAATTCAGCAAGCACAGCCTGTGGCTGCTGATCGGCTTTGTCACCGGCCTGACCTTCGTTGGCTACTTCTCGCCGATCCGCGCGCTGGTGTTTGACTTCTTCACCGGGCAAGCCGATGGCTGGTCGTATTTCTGGGTCGGTTTTTTCACCCTCGCCACCTATGGCAACGCGGGCTGGCTGCGCGAACAGGTGTGTATCTACATGTGCCCGTATGCGCGCTTCCAGAGCGTGATGTTCGACAAGGACACCCTCATCGTCTCCTACGACCCGCGCCGTGGCGAAGCCCGTGGCCCGCGTAAAAAAGGCCTCGATTACCAGGCCCAGGGCCTGGGCGATTGCATTGATTGCACGATGTGCGTGCAGGTGTGCCCCACCGGCATCGACATCCGCGACGGCCTGCAGATCGAGTGCATCGGCTGCGCGGCCTGTATCGATGCGTGTGACAGCATCATGGACAAAATGGACTACCCCCGCGGCCTGATCAGCTACACCACCGAACACAACCTGTCGGGGCAAAAAACCCATACGCTGCGCCCCCGCCTGATCGGTTATGCACTGGTGTTGCTGGCAATGATCAGCCTGCTGGTAGGGGCTTTTTTCATGCGTTCGCTGGTGGGGTTCGACGTGAGCAAAGACCGCGTGCTGTACCGCGAAAACGCCGAAGGGCGAATCGAAAACGTCTACAGCCTGAAGATCATGAACAAAGACCAGCGCGACCACACCTACGTGCTCGACGCCAGCGGCCTGCCAGACCTCAAGCTGCAAGGTCGGCGCGAAATCCGCGTGGCCGCCGGTGACATCGTCAGCCTGCCGGTGGAGCTGTCGAGCGCGCCCGAGCAACTGCCGTCGAGCACCAACGAGATCAGGTTCATCCTCAGGGATGCCGACGACGACAGCGTCCACATTCAAGCCAAGAGCCGATTCATCGGCCCACAAGTCCGTTAACACGAGAGCCGAACAATGCGCGCAGCCACTGCCACAAGCCCCTGGTACAAGCACCTCTGGCCCTGGATCATCATCGCGATTCTGGCCTGCTCGGTGACGCTGACCTTGACCATGGTGACCATCGCGGTGAAAAACCCCGACAACCTGGTCAACGACAACTACTACGAGGCCGGCAAAGGCATCAACCGCGCCCTGGACCGCGAACTGCTGGCCCAGACCCTGCAACTGCGCGCCACTCTGCACCTGGACGAGCTGACCGGCGAAGTCGACCTGCGCCTGACCGGCCGCAGCAACCCCGCCACCCTGGAACTGAACCTGATCTCGCCGACCCAGCCAGACAAGGATCGCAAAGTTGTCCTGGCCCAAAGTGCCAGCGAGCAGGGCCGCTACATCGGCCAGGTGACCGACAAGGTAGAAGGCCGCCGCTTCGTCGAATTGCTCGGCGTGGAAGGTGATAAAACCTGGCGCCTGTTTGAAGAAGAACACGTCAGCCACGACAAAGACCTGCTGCTGGGCGACGAGCCCATCCAAGGCGCCGAACACCCTTAACCCCCGCGACGAGGCCCGCTCCGCCACCCAAGACCCCACGCCATGACGACGCCCTGCTACCACTGCGCCCTCCCCGTTCCGCCCGGCCACCGTTTCACCACGGTGATCCTCGGCGCGCCGCGCGAACTGTGCTGCCCGGGCTGCCAGGCCGTGGCCGAGGCCATCGTCGCCGGCCACCTGGAAAGCTACTACCAACACCGCAGCGAAGCCTCGGCCAACCCCGAAGCGCTGCCCGTGCAACTGTGTGACGAACTGGCCCTGTACGACCGCGCGGATGTGCAAAAGCCCTTTGTGCGTCATGACGGCGAACTGGCCGAAATCACCCTGTTGATCGAAGGCGTCAGCTGCGCCGCCTGCGGCTGGCTGATGGAAAAACACCTGCACAAGCTGCCCGCTGTCGCCGAGGCGCGGCTGAACCTGTCCAACCATCGCTTGCACGTGCGCTGGGCCGACGGGCAATTGCCCCTCAGCCAACTGCTCGGCGAACTGCGCCAGATCGGTTACGCCGCCCACCCCTACCAGGCCGACCGCGCCGCCGAGCAATTGGCCAACGAAAACCGCCGGGCCCTGCGCCAGCTCGGCGTGGCCGGGCTGCTGTGGTTCCAGGCGATGATGGCAACCATGGCCACCTGGCCCGAGTTCAATATCGACCTGAGCCCGGAGCTGCACATCATCCTGCGCTGGGTAGCGATGTTTCTCACCACCCCGATCGTGTTCTACAGCTGTGCGCCCTTCTTCAAAGGGGCGCTGCGCGATCTGCGCACGCGGCACCTGACCATGGACGTGTCAGTCTCACTGGCTATCGGCGGGGCTTACCTGGCGGGCATCTGGACCGCCATTACCGGCACCGGCGAGCTGTATTTCGACGCTGTGGGCATGTTCGCCCTGTTCCTGCTGGCCGGGCGCTACCTGGAACGCCGTGCCCGCGAGCGCACGGCGGCGGCCACCGCGCAGTTGGTCAACCTGCTGCCCGCCTCGTGCCTGCGCTTGCAGGCCAACGGCCAGAGTGAACGCATCCTGCTCAACGAACTGGCCCTGGGTGATCACGTGCTGGTGCACCCGGGGTCGGTGCTGCCAGCGGACGGCGTGATCCTTGACGGGCACTCGAACGTCGACGAGTCCCTGCTCACCGGCGAATACCTGCCCCAGCCCCGCCGCCCCGGCGACGCCGTCACCGCGGGCACGCTGAACGTTGAAGGCGCACTGACCGTGCAAGTACACGCCCTGGGCCACGACACCCGCCTGTCTGCCATCGTGCGTTTGCTGGAGCGGGCCCAGGCGGAAAAACCCCGCCTGGCGCAACTCGCCGACCGCGCCGCCCAGGGGTTCCTGCTGTGCTCGCTGATCGCCGCCGGGGTGATCGGCCTGGGGTGGTGGCAGTTGGACCCGTCCCGCGCCTTCTGGATTGTGCTGGCCATGCTCGTTGCCACCTGCCCTTGCGCCCTGTCCCTGGCAACGCCGACTGCCCTGACCGCGGCCACCGGCACCTTGCACAAACTCGGCCTGCTACTGACCCGGGGCCATGTGCTGGAAGGCTTGAACCAGATCGACACGGTGATTTTCGACAAGACCGGCACGCTCACCGAAGGCCGCCTGACGCTGCGGGCCATCCGCCCGCTGGGCGGCCTGGACAGCGACCATTGCCTGGCCCTCGCCGCCGCCCTGGAAAACCGCTCTGAACACCCGATTGCCCGTGCCTTCGGCCGTGCGCCGCAGGCCGCGCAAGAGGTGTCGAGCACACCAGGACGGGGCCTTGAAGGCCAGGTGGGCGAGCGCCGTCTGCGTATCGGCCAAGCGGAGTTTGTCTGCGCACTGAGCGGTTGCCCGGTCCCCGCGCCCCCTGATGAAGCAGGCCAATGGCTGCTACTGGGGGATGGCGAGGGCGCACTGGCCTGGCTGGTCCTGGACGATCGCCTGCGCAGCGATGCCCCCGCGCTGCTGGCCGCCTGCAAGGCGCGTGGTTGGCGTACGTTGCTGCTGTCGGGCGACAGCTCGCCGATGGTCGCCAGCGTCGCCGCGCAACTGGGCATCGACGAAGCCCACGGCGGCTTGCGCCCTGCCGACAAGCTGCACGTGCTGCAACAACTGCACCAGGAAGGCCGCAAGGTGCTGATGCTCGGTGATGGCGTCAACGACGTGCCGGTCCTGGCCGCCGCCGACATCAGCGTGGCCATGGGCTCGGCCACCGACCTTGCCAAAACCAGTGCGGACGCGGTGCTGTTGTCCAACCGCCTCGACACCCTGGTGCAGGCCTTCACCCTGGCGCGTCGCACGCGCCGCGTTATCCTCCAAAACCTGCTGTGGGCCGGCCTGTACAATGGCCTGATACTGCCGTTTGCCGCCGTGGGTTGGGTAACCCCCGTGTGGGCGGCCGTCGGCATGTCGTTAAGCTCGTTGACCGTGGTGCTCAACGCCCTGCGCCTGGCTCGCCTGCCCGGCGCGCACACCCCGGGCCCCGCCCACGAACCCCGTCCGCTGCCGGCCTGAGCCGCACAGACATGGAGTGCAGATGCCAGCGCTTTACGTGATGATTCCAGCGGCACTATTGATCGTCGCCATCGCCCTTTACATCTTCTTCTGGGCGGTGGACAGCGGCCAGTACGACGACCTCGACGGCCCCGCCCACAGCGTGCTGTTCGATGACCAGGACCCCAACCACCTGGCGGCCATCGACGAAGCCAACGCGGCCGACGAACCGCCCAAACCCAAAGAGCCGCCCCATGCTTGAACTGGCGCCCCTGCTCGTCTCGGCGGTGATCCTCGGGTTGCTGGGCGGCGGCCATTGCCTGGGCATGTGCGGCGGGCTCATGGGCGCGCTCACGCTGGCCATCCCCCCGGCACAACGCAGCCGACGCTTCCGCTTGCTGCTGGCCTACAACCTGGGGCGAATTTTCAGCTACGCCGCCGCCGGTTTGCTGATCGGCCTGGCAGGCTGGGCCGTGGCCAACAGCCCGGCGGCGATGTTCATGCGTGTGCTGGCCGGGCTGTTGTTGATCGCCATGGGCTTGTACCTGGCCGGTTGGTGGAGCGGCCTGACCCGCGTCGAAAGCCTGGGGCGCGGCCTGTGGCGCCATATCCAGCCAGTGGCCAACCGTTTGCTGCCGGTGTCCAGCCTGCCCCGCGCCTTGCTGCTGGGGGCGCTCTGGGGCTGGTTGCCGTGCGGGTTGGTCTACAGCACCCTGCTGTGGGCGGCGAGCCAGGGCAATGCGCTGGACAGCGCCGCGCTGATGCTGGCGTTTGGCCTGGGCACCTGGCCCGTGCTGCTGGCCACCGGGGTGGCGGCCGAACGCGTGGGCGCGTTGTTGCGCCGACGCAGCGTGCGCATGGCCGGTGGTGTGCTGGTCATGTTGTTCGGGGCCTGGACCTTGCCCGGCCCGCACCAGCACTGGTTGATGGGCCACTGAGCGGCCTGTGGCAGCGCGCCGCTGCCCGTTGATGCAAATCAAGATGAGGCTCAAGGCCAGCCCCTAGACTCGGCCCACTAGCCTATCCGGGGGACTGCCCGCATGCTCGACGCCATTCGTTGGGACACCGACCTGATTCACCGCTATGACCTGGCGGGCCCGCGCTACACCTCCTATCCCACCGCCGTGCAGTTCGACAGCCAGGTAGGCCCCTTCGACCTGCTCCACGCCCTGCGCGACAGCCGCAAGGCCACCCGGCCGTTGTCGTTGTACGTGCACGTGCCGTTCTGCGCGAACATCTGCTACTACTGCGCCTGCAACAAAGTCATCACCAAAGACCGTGGCCGCGCCCAGGCTTACCTGCAACGCCTGGAGCAGGAGATCCAGCGGGTGGCCTGCCACCTCGACCCGAAACAACCCGTACAGCAGTTGCATTTTGGCGGCGGCACGCCGACCTTCCTGAGCCACGCCGAGCTGCGCCAGGTGATGGGCACGCTGCGCCAGCGCTTCAACCTGCTGGCCGACGACTCCGGCGACTACGGTATCGAAATCGACCCCCGGGAGGCCGACTGGGCCACCATGGGCCTGCTGCGGGAATTGGGCTTCAACCGCGTCAGCATCGGCCTGCAAGACCTGGACCCCGACGTGCAACGGGCGGTCAATCGCCTGCAAAGCCTGGAAGAAACCCGCGCCGTGATCGATGCCGCGCGCACCTTGCAGTTTCGCTCGATCAACATCGACCTGATCTACGGCCTGCCCCAGCAAACCCCGCTGAGCTTTGCCCGCACCGTAGACGAAGTAATCAACCTGCAACCCCACCGGCTGTCGGTGTTCAACTACGCGCACTTGCCGGAGCGTTTCATGCCGCAGCGGCGCATCGACGCCCGCCAACTGCCCGGCCCCGCAGAAAAACTGCTGATGTTGCAGACCACCATCGAGCAACTGACCCGCGCGGGCTACCGCTACATCGGCATGGACCACTTCGCCCTGCCCGACGACGAACTGGCCATCGCCCAGGAAGACGGCACGCTGCAACGCAACTTCCAGGGCTACACCACCCACGGTCATTGCGATTTGATTGGGTTGGGGGTGTCGGCCATCAGCCAGATCGGCGACCTGTACTGCCAGAACAGCAGCGACCTCGCCCAGTACCAGAACGCCCTGGCAGACGCGCAACTGGCGACCCGCCGCGGCCTGGTGTGCACCCGCGACGATCGTTTACGTCGGGAGGTGATCCAGCAGTTGATCTGCCATTTCAGCCTGAGCTTCGAGGCGATAGAACAGGCGTTCACTGTGGATTTTCGCGGCTATTTCGACGCATGCTGGCCGCAATTGCAGGCCATGGCTGCCGATGGCCTGATTGAGCTGGATGCACAGGGCATTCGCGTCTTACCCGCGGGCCGCCTGCTGGTGCGCTCGGTGTGCATGGTGTTCGATGCCTACCTTGAGCACCAGAACCGCCAGCGCTTCTCGCGGGTGATTTGACGCAGCGTTACTTCGACAACAGCGATGCGGTGGTCATCGCAGCTTCCGGGCTCATGCCTTTTATTTGTTTAGCCAGCGAGGACGAGGCCGACATCAGCGCACCCTGCAGGGTCGCCAATTGGCTCTGTAACGCGTTGACCTTGGCGCGGGCCTGGTCAGCGCTCAAGTTTTTATCGGCCATGACGGCCGCGAGCTCGGCTTGCTTTTCAGCAATCTGCTTTTTCAGCTCGCGGATCATTTTCAACGTTTCCTTGACCGCCGGGGGCAGGCCACTGTCGTCGATATCCTGGTTGGGGTTTTTACTGGCGACCGCAGAAGCGCTAAGGCCTGCCAGCGAAATATTGACCACCACGCCAGACGCGGGCTTGTCACCGACCGGGGCCGAACCTGCGGCGGTTTTATCGTCCTGGGTGACGTCTTTTTTGGGGTCGAGCAGCGACTGTACAGCGGGGTTGCTCGCGGTGTTTGCGTTGATAGAAACCATGATCCAAACCTCTAGGTTCGCGTTGCCATGGCTTTGTATCGGCGCCGACACCGCAAACTTTATGGTGCAGGCGCACGTTTGTACGCACTGGCCTCACCTCCCCCCAGTACGTTACCCTTACGTCTTATGTGTGTTTTCCCACAAGGATTTAAGAAATGTCCGAGCCAGTCAAACTGCGCGCTCACGGCCAGACTCACTGCAAGGATTGCAGCCTGGCCCCGCTGTGCCTGCCACTTTCGCTGAATTTGGAAGACATGGATGCGCTGGACGACATCGTTAAACGCGGGCGCCCGCTCAAGAAAGGCGAGTTCCTGTTTCGTCAGGGCGACACCTTCGATGCGGTGTACGCCGTGCGTTCAGGCGCGCTGAAAACCTTCAGCCTGAGCGACAGCGGCGAAGAACAGATCACCGGCTTCCACTTGCCCAGCGAGCTGGTGGGCCTGTCGGGCATGGACACCGAGCGTCACCCGGTGTCGGCCCAGGCCCAGGAAACCACCTCGGTGTGTGAAATTCCGTTCGAGCGTCTTGATGAGCTGGCCCTGCAATTGCCGCAATTACGCCGCCAGTTGATGCGGGTCATGAGCCGCGAAATCCGCGACGACCAACAAATGATGCTGCTGTTGTCGAAAAAGACCGCCGACGAGCGGATCGCCACCTTTCTGGTCAACCTCTCGGCCCGCTTCCGCGCCCGGGGGTTTTCGGCCAACCAGTTCCGCCTGAGCATGTCGCGCAATGAAATCGGCAACTACCTGGGCCTGGCGGTAGAAACCGTGTCCCGCGTGTTCACGCGCTTCCAACAGAACGCGCTGATTGCCGCCGAAGGCAAGGAAGTGCACATCCTGGACCCCATCCAGCTCTGCGCGCTGGCCGGTGGCACACTGGACAGCTGATCCCTGCACTGCGGCCGCGCCAATCGGCAGGGCCGCAGGTATACTCCGAGTCCGTTTCCCGCCCCAGGACTCTTCGACGATGGCCTTCGATTCGTTCGACATCAAATCCCTGATCCGCCCAGTCATCGACTTCCCCAAGCCGGGCGTGATCTTTCGCGACATCACGCCGCTGTTCCAGTCGCCCAGGGCCCTGCGCCTGGTGGCGGACAGCTTTGCCCAGCGCTACGTCGAAGCCGACTTCACCCACATCGGCGCGATGGATGCGCGGGGGTTCCTGATCGGCTCGATCATCGCCTATCAGTTGAACAAGCCGCTGATCCTGTTCCGCAAACAGGGCAAATTGCCCGCCAACGTGTTGTCCGAGGGTTACCAGACCGAATACGGCGAGGCCTTTTTGGAGGTGCATGCCGACACCCTGTGCGAGGGCGACTCGGTGCTGATGGTTGATGACCTGATTGCCACGGGTGGCACCTTGGTCGCTGCTGCCAACCTGGTGCGGCGCATGGGCGCACGGGTATTTGAAGCGGCCGCGATTATCGACCTGCCGGAGCTAGGCGGTTCGCAGCGCCTGGAAGACATGGGGGTTCCAACGTTCTGCCTGACGCAGTTTGCGTTGAGCGAGCAATAAGCGTCATCCCGGAACGCAGGTTGGCCTGCGCCCCGGGCGTGTTTTAAAGCACGATCGGCTTGCGACCGGCAAACGAGTGCGCCAGGGTGCCGCCGTCCACCAGTTCCAGCTCGCCGCCCAACGGCACGCCGTGGGCGATACGCGAGCCCACCAAGCCTTTGTTCGCCAGCAATTGCGCGATGTAATGCGCGGTGGCCTCGCCTTCCACCGTCGGGTTGGTGGCCAGGATCACCTCGGTAAACGTCCCTTGCTGCTCGATCCGCTCCATCAGTTGCGGTATGCCGATGGCCTCCGGCCCCAGCCCGTCGAGCGGCGACAGGTGGCCCTTGAGCACAAAATAGCGACCGCGATAGCCGGTCTGCTCCACGGCATACACATCCATCGGCCCCTCGACCACGCACAACAGCGTGTCGTCACGGCGCGGGTCGGCGCATTGCGGGCAGAGTTCTTCCTCGGTCAGGGTGCGACACAAACGGCAATGCCCCACCCCTTCCATGGCCTGGCTCATGGCCAGGGCCAGCCGGGAGCCGCCGCTGCGGTCACGCTCCAGCAATTGCAGCGCCATACGCTGGGCGGTTTTCTGGCCCACGCCCGGCAGGATGCGCAGGGCGTCGATCAGTTGACGAATCAGGGGGCTGAAGCTCATGGGGGCAAGGTCCGACAAAACAACGAGACGCGGTTTATACCCGCGCTCTGGATGAGCGTCAAATGCCCGGGCCCGGCGTGCGGGCAAAAAAATGCCAGGCGCAAGGCCTGGCATTTCAAGGCAACCCACCGATCAGAACGGCAGCTTCATGCCCGGCGGCAGTTGCATGCCAGCGGTCACGCCAGACATTTTGTCCTGGCTGTTGGCGTCGATCTTGCGCACGGCGTCGTTGACGGCCGAGGCGAACAGGGCTTCGAGCATTTCCCGGTCATCTTCGCCCACGCCTGGCAATACGCTGGGGTCGATGCTCACGCGCTTGATGTCGTGACGACCGGTCATCACCACACTGACCATATCGCCACCGGCTTTACCGGTGACTTCGGCGTTGGCCAGTTCTTCCTGCATCTTGGCCATTTTTTCCTGCATCTGCTGCGCCTGCTTCATCAGGCCGGCCATGCCACCTTTCATCATGGGAATCACCTCAAAAGTACGTGGATCAATTATTGGATCCCGGTTCAGGACGCTTGGGGGACCGGGGTTTCGACGGGTTCAATCGTATCGTGGCGCACCACCGCACCAAACTGCTGCATCATCTGCTGGATGAGCGGGTCACCGTGAATGGCGTCCTCGGCCTCGCGCTGGCGGTTGAGCCTGCGCCGCGTGGCCGCTTGAGCCGGGGTTTCCTGCTCGGGCTTGATCAGCTCGATGCGGATGGTCAGCGTGCGCTCGTGGTACTGGTTCAGCGCATCGTTGAGACGGCGCTGCTGGGTGGCATTGAACAGGGCGCTGTGGGCCGGGTCCAGGTGCAGCAGCCACTGATCGCCATCGACGGCGATCAACGTGCAGTTGGCCGCGATGCTGCCGGTCATGCCGGAGATCGGCAACTTGGGAAACAATTCCAGCCATTGCAAAGCCAGCCCCGTGGCCGGTGCGGCAGCGGGCTCAGGCTCGGGCTCAGGCTCGGGCTCAGGTGTGGGTTCGCCTGTGTGCTCACTGGCCAGATCGTCCAGGTAGCTGTAGGCCGAGTCCATATCAGGCTCGATGTAGTCTTCGTCCAGCGGCGGCTCGTCGTCGAGGTCGATGCCCGGCGTGGCGGCTTCAACCTGCGCAACGGTCGGCTCGGGCACCGGCGCTGCGACCCATTCGGGCGCGTCCGGCACCACGCTGACCGGGGTCGGCGTGGGCATTGGCGTGAGTTCGGGCTGCTCGCCGACCGTTTCCAGCACCGGCTCCACAGCCGGTTGCTGCTCGATTTGGGCTGCTACCGGGTCATTCCAGGGCAGGTCGACCACCGGCGCAGCAGGCTCGGGCTCGGGCTCGACCACTGGCGCAGGTGCAGGCGCAGCCGCAATAGGTGGCGGTGCAGCGGGTTCCGGTGCCGGGACGCTCGGTGGCACCACGGGCGCCGCAACCGCCACGGCGTTGGCGGAATCAACTGTGGCCTGGCTGATCCCCACTGGCTTTAGTGGCTGTCTGGGCGCATCCGCCGTGTCGGCAGGCCGGAATGCCAGCATGCGCAGCAGGACCATTTCAAAACCGCCACGCGGGTCGGGCGCCAACGGCAGGTCGCGACGACCGATCAGGCCCATCTGGTAGTAAAACTGTACGTCTTCGGCGGGCAGGGCCTGGGCCAGGGCCATCACGCGGTCGCGGTCACCATGGCCGTTATCGACCCCTTCAGGCAGCGCCTGGGCGATGGCAACACGGTGCAAGACGTTGAGAATCTCGGACAGCACGCCATTCCAGTCCGGCCCCTGTTCGGACAGGTGGCGCACGGCTTCAAGCAGCGCCTTGGCGTCGCCTTCGATCAGCGCGTGCAGCACGTCGAATACTTGGCCGTGGTCCAGCGTGCCGAGCATCGCCCGCACATCGGCGGCCATGACCTTGCCTTCACCAAACGCGATGGCCTGGTCAGTGAGGCTCATGGCATCGCGCATGGAACCGTCGGCGGCACGGCCGAGCAACCACAGGGCGTCGTCTTCGAAGGGCACGTTTTCCACGCCCAATACGTGGGTCAAGTGCTCGACCACACGCTCAGGGGTCATGTTCTTGAGGGAGAACTGCAGGCAACGCGACAGAATCGTTGCCGGAAGTTTCTGCGGGTCGGTAGTGGCCAGGATAAATTTGACGTAGGGCGGCGGCTCTTCCAGGGTTTTCAACAACGCGTTGAAGGAATGGCTGGAGAGCATGTGCACTTCGTCGATCAGGTAGACCTTGAAGCGGCCACGGCTGGGCGCGTACTGCACGTTGTCGAGCAGTTCGCGGGTGTCTTCGACCTTGGTGCGGCTCGCGGCGTCGATCTCGATCAGGTCGACAAAACGCCCTTCGTCGATTTCCCGGCACACCGAACACGCGCCGCACGGCGACGAGGTGATGCCGGTTTCGCAGTTAAGGCACTTGGCAATAATGCGCGCAATGGTGGTCTTGCCCACGCCCCGGGTGCCGGTGAACAGGTAGGCATGGTGCAACCGCTGGCTGTCCAAGGCATTGATCAGGGCCTTGAGCACATGGGTCTGGCCGACCATTTCGCGGAACGAGCGCGGACGCCATTTACGTGCAAGAACCTGATAACTCATCGAAAACCGTCGCAACTGGAGAGCAGAAGGCGGTAATGCTAGCGGAGCAAGGGGGAAATTGCATCCGGCACGCTTCTATAAAGGGTGTCGGGGGCGATGAAACAGGCCTGCCCCCACGCCGGTAAAGCGCCGTTCCAGGCCCATGGCACCGACACTTGCCAGCACGATCAGGCCACCCGACACCACCTGCAGCGACACCGGCTCACCCAGGAGTGTCGCGGCCATCACCATCGCCACCGGCGGCACCAAGTACAGCGCCACCGACGCCCGGCTTACCGCCACATGCTTTAACACATAGGCCCAGGCCAGGTACGCCAAGGCGCTTGGAAACACGCCCAGCACCACCACCGCCAGGTCGGCCTCGGGTGTCGCCTGCGCGATGGCCGAAGGTAAACCCGGCAGGTAAATCGCCAGAAGCACGGTGCCGGACCAGACCGTGTAGCACACGGTGGTCAATGGGCTGTAGCGCCGGGCGTAGTGTTTCTGCAAGGTGAAATACACACTCCAGGACAGCGCCGCTGCCAGAATCATCAAGCCACGCGGGTCAATCGCCCCCAACCCTCGGTCCCCCCAGACCACCACCAGTACCCCGACAAGGCCCAGCAACACGCAGCCCCAGCGCCACACCGTCACCGCCTCCTTCAGAAACACACACGCCACCCCCACACTGAACAGCGGCACCGACTGCGCCAACACGCTGGACGCCGCCGCCGTGACGAACTGCTGGCCAACATTGAGGGTGAGGTGGTGCAGGAAAATGCCGAAAAACCCCAGCAGCACCAACCAAGGCAAATCACGCACGCGCGGCACCTCGATACGGGCCACCAGCGCCACGCCGCCCATGCACAACGACGCGATCAAAAATCGTATCAGCGCCAACTGACCCGGGCTGTAGCTGTGCAAGGCCAGATGCACGCCAATCGGCGAGTAGGCCCAACACAGGATGACGCAGGCAGTGACTAGCGTAAGCTTGAGCGGTGACGGGGTATTCATGAACAGCGTCCAGCAGTGGGAATGCCGTCAGTCTTGTCCTGCACGCCCTGCAGGACAATTAACCGTTTCTGACTTCTGCAATCACTGGAACTGAGTAATGGAACTGGCCCAACTGAAGATGGTGAAAGCCGTGGCGCAAACCGGCAGCGTGGCCCAGGCAGCCCTGCAACTGCACTGCGTACCGTCCAACATCACCACGCGCATCAAACAGCTGGAAAGCGAACTGGGCACGCCGCTGTTTATCCGAGCAGGCCGAGGCCTGGCCATCAGCGCGGCGGGCGAAGTGTTTCTGGACTACTGCGAGCGGATTCTGGCGCTGGTGGACGAATCCAAGCGTGCCGTGGACAGCAACGCCGTCCCCCGTGGGAAATTGCGCATCGGCGCCGTCGAATCCAGCGCCAGCGGCCGCCTGCCGCCGCTATTGGCTGAATACCATCGTCGCTACCCGCTGGTGGAGCTGGAACTGGTGACCGGCGCCTGGGCCCAACTGCTCGACGACCTGCAACACCACCGACTCGACGCCGCCCTGGTGGCCGCCGGGGGCAAACGCGCCAAACTCGAGCACAGCGTGGTCTACAGCGAACGCCTGGTACTGATCAGCAGCGCCACCAGCGCCCCCATCAAAGACGCCCGCGACCTGGCCGACCGCACGCTGCTGGTCTGGCCCCAGGCTGCCCGTACCGGGCCACCCTGGAAAACTGGCTCAAGCCCCACGACATCAAACCCGCCATTGCCAGCTACGCCAGCTGGGGCACGATCATCGGCTGCGTCAGCGCAGGCATCGGCGTGGCCCTGGCGCCGGAGGGCATACTGGCGCGGTACGAACAGGCGAATCAACTCACGTCCTATCGCTTCGAGGAGTTGGCGGCGGTGGACAATATGTGGTTTTGGCACAAAGACAGCCAACGGCATCTGGCACGGGATGCGTTTGCGGGGCTGTTGCGGGAGGCGTTTGGGTGAAGCAGGAGGGCGTTATGGAGGCAACCCCACCAGCCACACCCCGGCACACAATGTTCCCGCTGTGGCTGCTGCCTTCCGGCTCTGACCAGGTTCACGGGTAATCGTTGCGGGGGGACCGATGGGGTCACCATAACAACGCTTGCCGCTGGGCAAGCGGGGGCCATTGTACCGATCTCGTCGGAAGTTACAACTGTTGGCGCAGGATTAAAAAACGAGGAGGCTCAAGCACTTGCCAGGGCCGGTGCTGGGCACGTCAGTGGGCCTGCAGCACTTCGTCGGCCCGGCCGCCCTCTTGCTGGATCACCAGGTGAATGAAGTGCAGCTTGGCGATCACCGCAGGCGGCAGCACGAACGGGTAGAAATCCGGTTGCCCCATGCTGCGGGACAGTTCGTTGAGCATGCCGGCCAGTTCGATCCACGCATTGACGAAGGATAAAAACGCCGCACCGCCGGGGTGTTGCGGATCGTAGAGGGTGCTGGCGGGGAACAGCGGGTAATCCAGTTCCATTTCCCGGGCGCTCATGCCAAAGCCCAGCGCGGTGTCGACGGCGTCCATCATGTGCAGGTAGTGGGCCCAGGTTTCTGCCCAGTCTTCCCAAGGGTGCATGGTGGCGTAGGCGCTGACGCCGTGTTGTTGCCAGTCGGGGCGCGGGCCGTTCTGGTAGTGCTGGTCGAGGGCGTCGGCGTAGCTGGCGCGTTCGTCGCCGAAAAGCTGACGAAAGGGTTCAATCCAAGGGGTATCGGCAATCAGGCGGTCCCAATAATAGTGGCCCACCTCGTGGCGAAAATGCCCAAGCAAGGTGCGGTACGGTTCGCGCATTTGTACGCGGACTTTTTCGCGATGGGCATCGTCGGCCTCTTTGATATCAAGGGTGATCAGGCCGTTGGCGTGGCCCGTGGTGGGTGCATTGCCAGCCAGGTCAATGCCGATGAAATCAAACGCAAGGCCGCTGTTTTCGTCAACGCTCTTGGGCACCACCGGCAAGCCCAGGCTGATGAGTTGCGCCACCAGGCGGCGCTTGGCGGTCTCTACCTTGCGCCAGCGTTCGGGGTTTTGCGGAGCCGACAGGTCGGGGATGGTGCGGTTCAGGCTGCACGCCACGCACAGGGGCTGACCGCTGCTCGCCGGGAGTAGCCAGTTGCAGGCGGCCGGAGTGTCGAGGTTGGCGCAGCGGCGGAACAGGCCCGCCTCCGGGGCGGCGTCCAGGGTCCAGGTGCCGGCCTCAGGCCCGGGCTGCAAGGATGACAAGCGGCTCTGCTCGGGCTGGTAACCGAGCAGCGCCGAACAGGCCAGGCATTGGCTGTTGCGAACGAACAGTGCTTGCCCGCAACGGCACTGCCAGACCTTGCTGTGACGCGAAGGCCCGGCGGTGAACGGTGCGGTAATTCTGGCGCTGAGCTGTTCAAAGAAGCGGTGCATGGTGATCTCCCCCAAGGCTGCCCAAGACTAGATCATCGCCCGGGCGGGATCGTTCAGTGCAAATCAGACGCTGATATTGTGCTTGCCCAAAAACGCGACGAACGCCTCCTCGTCCAGCACCGTCAGGCCCAGCTCACTGGCCTTGGCCAGCTTCGACCCGGCACCGGGGCCAGCCACCACGCAGTGGGTTTTCGCCGACACCGAACCCGCCACTTTGGCGCCCAGGCTTTCGAGTTTTTCCTTGGCTACGTCGCGGCTCATCAACTCCAGCGAACCGGTGAGCACCCAGGTGTGCCCCGCTTCGGGCAGGCCTTCGACGACTTTTTTCTCGCTCTGCCAGTGCATGCCGAAGTCCTTGAGCTGCTGCTCAATGGCCAGCGCACGGCGGGCGTTGTCGTCGATGTCAAAGAAGTCGCGCACGGCCTTGGCCTGTTTCTCGGGCAGCGCCTGGCGCATGTCGAGCCAGTCGGCCTTGATCACGCCTTCCACGGAGCCGAACTTGTCCGCCAGCTTCTGCGCCGCCCCCGGGCCCACCGACGGGACGTGCAGCTTGTCCAGCAGGCCGCCCAGGGTGGCGCTGGCGGCGAATTCGGCGCTCAGGTCGCCCTGGTCCTGCAACGCCAGGCCACATTCGTTCGGGTCCAGCAGGGCCCCGATCACGTCCTGGTTATGGCTGTCGACGAAGAAGCTGTGAATCTCATGGGCCACTTCCAGGCCCACGTCCGGCAGGTACGTGAGCACTTCCGGCAACGCCTGCTGCACCCGCGCCAACGAGGCCAGCGAGCGGGCCAGGACCTTGGCGGTTTCTTCGCCCACGTCGGGAATGCCCAGGGCGTAGATGAAACGCGCCAGGGTCGGCGACTTGCTGTGTTCGATGGCGGTGATCAGTTTTTTACTGGAGATGTCGGCAAAGCCTTCCAGGTCGATGATCTGCTCGTACTTGAGCTTGTACAGGTCGGCGGGCGAGCCGATGAGCTGTTCGTCCACCAACTGCTCGATGGTTTTGTCGCCCAGGCCGTCGATGTCCATCGCCCGGCGCGAGACGAAATGGATGATCGCCTGCTTGAGCTGCGCACCACAGGCCAGGCGCCCGACGCAGCGGTACACCGCGCCTTCGCTGACGGTTTCCCTGCCCTTGCTGCGCTTGACCAACTGCGTGCGCTCCACGTGGGAGCCACACACCGGGCAATGCTCGGGAATGGGCACGGCGCGGGCGTCTTCCGGGCGGCGCTCGAGCACCACCGACACCACTTGCGGGATCACGTCACCGGCGCGGCGGATGATCACGGTGTCGCCAATCATCACGCCCAGGCGGGCCACTTCGTCCATGTTGTGCAAGGTGGCGTTGGACACCGTAACACCGGCCACCTTGACCGGCTTGAGGCGCGCCACCGGGGTGACGGCGCCGGTGCGGCCCACCTGGAACTCCACGTCGAGCAGCTCGGTGAGCTCTTCCATGGCCGGGAATTTATGCGCGATGGCCCAGCGCGGTTCGCGGGCGCGAAAGCCCAGCTCGCGCTGTGACGCGATGCTGTTGACCTTGAACACCACGCCGTCGATTTCATAGGGCAAGGCGTTGCGGCGCTCGCCGATGTCACGGTAGTAGTCCAAGCAGTCCTGAATGCCCTTGGCCAGTTTCAACTCGTGGCTGATTGGCATGCCCCATTTCTGCAACTGTTGCAGGTTGCCGACATGGGTGTCGCTGATGTCGGTGGTCACGCCGTAGCAGCAGAACTCCAGCGGGCGGCTGGCGGTGATCTTCGAGTCCAGTTGCCGCAGGCTACCGGCGGCGGCGTTGCGCGGGTTGGCGAAGGTCTTGCCGCCCACCTCCAGCTGCGCCGCGTTAAGGCGCTCAAAACCGGCCTTGGACATGAACACTTCGCCGCGCACCTCAAGGGTGGCCGGCCAGCCGCTGCCGTGCAGTTTGAGCGGGATGTTGCGCACGGTGCGCACGTTGACGCTGATGTCTTCACCCGTGGTGCCGTCGCCGCGCGTGGCGCCGCGCACCAGTTCGCCGTCCTGGTACAGCAGGCTGACCGCCAGGCCATCGAGCTTCGGCTCGCAGCTGTATTCGACACTCCCGAACAGGTCGCCCGCTGGCAAATCCAGGCCTTCGATCACACGGCGATCGAACTCCAGCATGGTGGTTTCGTCGAACGCGTTGCCCAGGCTGAGCATGGGGATTTCATGGCGCACCTGGGTGAACGCCGACAGCGCCGCACTGCCCACCCGCTGGGTCGGCGAATCACGCGTGATCAACTCCGGGTGTTCAGCTTCCAGGGCCTTGAGCTCGTGGTAGAGCCGGTCGTACTCGGCGTCTGGAATGC
Organism: Pseudomonas sp. SDO5215_S409; assembly: GCF_054071325.1. Taxonomy (NCBI): domain Bacteria; kingdom Pseudomonadati; phylum Pseudomonadota; class Gammaproteobacteria; order Pseudomonadales; family Pseudomonadaceae; genus Pseudomonas; species Pseudomonas sp. SDO5215_S409. The sequence continues at coordinate 39,199 of NZ_JBSVWN010000044.1, forward strand.
TCGGCTCATCGAGCACGTGATAGCGGTAGTTATGCTGATCCAATTCAGCGCGCAGTTCGAGGATGCGGGTGTGGGCGGCGGTCATGGGTGTTCTCTCATAAAGCAAAAGAGCAGCCGAAGCTGCTCAATATGTTAGTGCGCTTATTCTATCGACAACGCTGCAGGACAATCCTCAGCGCTTCTGTGTCAGGGCACGACGCTCGAACTCGACGATGCGCTGACGGTAATGCTCGATGGTCTGGGCGGTGAGCACGCTGCGTTGGTCGTCTTTCAGCTCGCCGTTCAGTTCCTGGGACAGCTTGCGGGCGGCGGCCACCATCACGTCGAAGGCCTGCTTGGGGTGACGCGGGCCGGGCAAACCGAGGAAGAAGCTGACCGCCGGGGTGCTGAACAGGTCGATGTCGTCCAGGTCGAAGGTGCCGGGCTTGACCGCATTGGCCATGGAGAACAGCACTTCACCGTTGCCCGCCATGCTTTCGTGACGGTGGAAGATGTCCATCTCGCCAAACCGCAGGCCGCTTTCCAGAATATTTTGCAACAACGCCGGGCCCTTGAAGCCTGCGGCGTCACGGCAGATCACGCTGATAACCAGCACCTCTTCGGCGGCCGGTTGGTCTTTGAGCGCTTCTTTGCCGGTGTCCTTGGCAACGTCACGTGCCGACACCTTGACCGGCGCGTCGTCCGGGAAGTCTTCGTCACGGCTGCTGAAGCTTGGGCCTTCGTCGATGTCCAGGTTCAAGTCACCCTGGCTCGGCTCGCTGGCCCCACGCTTGCCGCGCTTGGGCGCAGGCTCACGGGCTTCGCGCACTGGCGCGCTCATCGACGGCAAGTCATGCTCGTCCAGTTGCGGTTCTTTATGGTTATCCAGCACACGGGATGGCCCCAGCAGCTCGGCGCTGCCGTCGTCGTCCGGCAGGTTGGACAAGTTGCGGTCCAGGCGAAACTTCAACTTGCCCTTGCCGCCGCGCATACGGCGCCAGCCATCAAAAAGAATACCGGCAATGACAATAATGCCGATGACGATCAGCCATTCGCGCAGACCGAATTCCATGTAATCCCGTGCCTCTAATAAAAAATGCTGAAAAATAAGGGGTTTAGCAACCTGCAAACCGCTTTAAAACGTGGCGCCAACTCTATGTTCTGACTGGCGTTTTACCCACGCATACGAAAATTTGACGTTAAACTAGCACGACCGTTGCATCGTTGGCGAGAAACCTGTGGTTGGGGTAAGCAGCAGGCCACAAGTTGCAAGCGCCCGGTTAACGCCCACTCACGGACAACTTGTCGCTCCCCGCTCGCCGCTAGGCGTCTACCATCGCCATCGCTTCTTCCACGTCCACCGCCACGAGCCGCGAACAGCCGGGCTCGTGCATCGTCACCCCCATCAACTGATCGGCCATTTCCATGGCGATCTTGTTGTGGGTGATGTAGATGAACTGCACCGTCTGAGACATCTCTTTGACCAAACGGGCATAACGTCCAACGTTAGCGTCATCCAGCGGGGCGTCAACTTCGTCGAGCATGCAGAACGGGGCCGGGTTGAGCTTGAAGATGGCAAATACCAGCGCCAATGCGGTCAGTGCCTTCTCGCCACCGGACAACAAATGGATGGTGCTGTTCTTCTTGCCCGGCGGCCGCGCCATGATCGTCACCCCTGTATCGAGTAGATCTTCGCCCGTCAGTTCCAGATAAGCGCTGCCGCCACCGAAAACTTTTGGGAATAAGGCCTGTAAACCGCCATTTATCTGATCAAAGGTATCTTTGAAGCGGTTGCGGGTTTCCTTGTCGATCTTGCGAATGACGTTTTCCAGCGTCTCCAGCGCCTCCACCAGGTCGGCGTTCTGGGCATCCAGGTAGCGCTTGCGCTCGGACTGCTGCTGGTACTCGTCGATGGCCGCAAGGTTGATCGCACCCAGGCGCTGGATACGCGCGGCGATGCGTTCAAGTTCTTCTTCGGCGTCTTTCTCGTTGGCCTCGGCGGTCAGGGTGTTGAGCACGCCGTGCAGGTCGTAGCCGTCTTCCAGCAGTTGGTCTTGCAGGGTTTTGCGGCGCACGGTCAGGGCTTGCCATTCCATGCGTTGCTGTTCGAGCTGGCCGCGGATCAGCTGGGACTGTTGCTCGGCCTGGGTCCGGCGCTTTTCCGCGTCGCGCAGTTCGCGGTCGGCGTCTTCCAGGGCGATTTGCGCGGTCTTGAGTTCTTCGTCCACGCTCATGCGCTTTTCCAACAACTCTTCCAGCTTGAGCCGCAACTCTTCCAGTGGGGCTTCGCCCTCCTCCAGGTTGAGGCTCAATTGCTCGCGCTTTTCGGTCAGGCGTTCGGACTGCATCTCCAGGCGCTCAAGGGCCTGGCGCGTGGAATTGTGCTGCGCGTGCAACGAACCCAGGCGCACGGCCAGTTGATGGGCGTGGTCCTTGTGCTGGCGGGCTTCCTGGCGCACCCGGTCAAGGCGCTCGCGCAGGCCGTCACGCTGAGCCATCAGCAGCTCGCGCTGTTCGGTGTCCAGCGCCATGCTGTCCAGGGCCTCTTGCAACTGCAGGCGCGCCTCGCCGATCTGTTCGTGCTCCAGGGCACGCTGCTCGCCCATCTCGGCCACTTCTTCATCGAGCCGAGTGCGGCGCAGGTTCAGTTGCTCGACCTTGGCTTTGCTCGCCGACAACTGCGCCTTGAGCTCACCCTGCTGACGGGCTTCGTCCTGCAACAGCCGGCGCAGGTGTTCGCGGCCGGTTTCCTGCTGGCGCTGGGTGGCGCGCAGGGTTTGCAGTTCGGTTTCAAGGCCTTCGAGGGTGGCTTCGCGCTCTTCCCGCTCGGCGATCAGGCGCGTGATTTCCTGGCCCCGGGCCAATACGCCGCTCTCGGCTTCGCTGGCGCGGCGCACCCGCAGGAAGTGCCGGCCGACCCAGTAACCGTCACGGCTGATCAGGCTTTCGCCCGGCGCCAGTTGGCCCCGCAGCGCCAGGGCCTGCTCAAGGGACTCCACCGGCTTGACCTGCCCCAGCCACGGCGATAAATCGATGCTCGCCTCAACCTTGTCCAACAGGCTGCCCGGGATGCGCACGCCGTCGGCCGCCGGGCTGAGCAAGCGCAAATCGCCCTGCTCGAACCCCACCAAGTCCAAACCGCTGAAGTCGTCCACCAACACCGCTTGCAGGTCGGCGCCGAGCACGGTTTCTACCGCCAGCTCCCAGCCCGCCTCCACGTTCAGGCCCTCGGCCAGCCGTGGGCGATTGGCCAGGTGCGCCTCGCGCAGCCATTCGGCAGTGCCGGTGCCGGGGTCCAGCGCGGCTTGTTGCAAGGCTTCCAGCGAGGCCAAACGCCCCTCCAGCCGTTGCAAGTCGCCTTGGGCCTGCTGCTGGGCCTGGGTCGCCTGTTGCAGTTGCTGACGCAGTTGCTCAAGGCGCTCCACTTGCTGTTCTTCGCTGGCTTCCAGTTCTTCCAGCGTCATGTCGCTTTCGGCCAGTTGCTCGCTCAGGTCCAGAATGGCCGCGTCTTCGGGGTCGGCCGCCAGCAAGGCGCGCTCTTCCAACAACCGGCGCTGGCGCTCGGCCAGGCGCTCCATGCTGGTTTCCAGCTGCTGGATACGCGACTGCTGCACCTCGGCCTGGCGACGCGGCTCGGCGGAGCGCAGGTTGAACGCGTCCCACTGCTCCTGCCAGCCATGCATGGTGGTTTCGGACTCTTCCAACGCCGCCGCGGCCTCTTCGGCGGCGGCGCTGGTCACTTCCTGTTCGGGGGTGAGCATGTCCAGCTCTTCGCCCAGGGTCAGCAGTAACGTGCGGTCGTGGCCCAGATGCGATTCGGTTTCCAGGCGGGCACGCTCGGCCTCTTTCAAATCGTCCTGCAACTGGCGCAGGCGTTGCTGGCCGTGCTGGATGCTTTGTTCGACGCGGGCGATGTCGCCGCCCACCGAATAGAAGCGGCCCTGCACCAGATTGAAGCGTTCGGACAGGTCATGGTGCCCGTCGCGCAGGCGCTCGATGCTGGCGTCGGCGTTACGCTGCTCGGCCACCAGCGCTTCAAAGCTGATTTCCTGCGTGCCGATGATCGCCTCACGCTGGCCCACCTGCTCGTTCAACGCCTGCCAGCGCAAGGCCGACAGCTGCGCCTTGAGCTGACGCTCCTCGCCTTTGTATTCCTGATACTTCTCGGCGGCCTGGGCCTGGCGGTGCAGGCGCTCGAGCTGGCGCTCCAGCTCTTCACGCAGGTCCGTCAGGCGGGCGAGGTTTTCGTGGGTGCGGCGGATGCGGTTTTCTGTCTCGCGGCGGCGCTCTTTGTACTTGGAGATGCCGGCGGCTTCTTCGATAAAGTTGCGCAGGTCTTCGGGCTTGGCTTCGATCAGCTTGGAGATCATGCCCTGCTCAATGATCGAATAGCTGCGCGGCCCCAGGCCGGTGCCCAGGAAAATGTCGGTAATGTCCTTGCGGCGGCACTTGGCGCCGTTGAGGAAGTAGCTGTTCTGGCTGTCGCGGGTGACTTTGCGGCGGATGGAAATTTCCGCGTAGGCCGCGTACTCGCCGATCAGGGTGCCGTCGGAGTTGTCGAACACCAGCTCGATGCTGGCCTGGCTCACGGGTTTGCGGCTGGTCGAGCCGTTGAAGATGACGTCGGTCATCGACTCGCCACGCAGGTTTTTTGCCGAGCTCTCGCCCATCACCCAGCGCACGGCGTCGATGATGTTCGACTTGCCGCAACCATTGGGCCCGACCACCGCCGCCATGTTACTGGGGAAGTTCACCGTGGTCGGGTCGACGAAGGATTTGAACCCCGCCAGTTTGATGCACTTGAGCCGCACGCTTAGGCTTCCGCCAACGCTTGGATCACCAAGGAACAGCTGCGCTGGCCGTAGGCCGAGAGCACTTCACGGATCTTTACCAGGTCACGGGCCATCACGGCGGCGAGCAGTTGCTCGAACAACACCAGGTACTCGCTCATCGACGCCTTGCGCTGGTCCAGCGCCAGGTAATAAAAGCGGTTCATGGCGGGCTGCAGGTTTTCGACGGTTTCTTGCAGGTACGGGTTGTTGGCGAAGGGATACGCCGGGCGCATCACATTGAAGCTTTCGGCGACAAACGCGCGGATGTCCTGGCGCTCGAAGGCACTGATCAGGCGCTGCTGAATTTGCAGGAACGCCGCCATGTCGGCCTGCACCTGCCAGCCCTGGGCCACTGCGTTGGCCAGCAAGATATACAGCTCGCCCATCAACGTGCACAGGCTCTGCACTTTGTGCGCGGTGAGTTCGGTCACGTGGGCGCCACGGCGCGGCAGGATCGCAATGAGGTGGCGGCGTTCAAGGATCAACAAGGCTTCGCGCACGGAACCACGGCTGACATTGAGGGCCAGCGTGACCTTTTGCTCCTGGATCCGCTCCCCAGGCTTGAGTTCGCCACGAATGATACGTTCGGCGAGGTGGTGAGCGATTTGCTCGGCAAGACTGTCCGGCGCCTTAAACGTCATGTTTTCCCTTCAAAATCTTCTTTGCGATACAAGCGGCGCAGTGTAGCGCAAATGCCCGCTGATGGCGCTGGGCCCACGGCGCTGAATTTGGCACGAAACACGCAATCCTCCTAGCCCACACGCCCCTGAAAACGGCGGCTGTGGCGAACTGAACCATAATTGAATGTGTTGCGATCGCAATTTCTTGACCTTCCGGTCAGAAAATCGTTGACCGAAAAGTCAGACATGACTAGATTCGGCCCACAGCGGTTAACAACAATAATGAGTCTGCGAGGCCTTCCGTGATCCAGTTTTTACTCAACCAGGAACTCCGTAGCGAGCACGCCCTGGACCCCAACCTGACGGTGCTCAACTATTTGCGCGAGCACGTGGGCAAGTCCGGTACCAAGGAAGGCTGCGCCAGCGGCGATTGCGGTGCGTGCACCGTGGTGGTCGGCGAATTGCACACCAATGACCTGGGTGTGGAGCAGATCCGCTATCGCAGCCTCAATTCGTGCCTGACCTTTGTGGCCTCCCTGCACGGCAAACAGCTGATCAGCGTCGAAGACCTCAAGCACCAGGGCCAACTGCACAGCGTGCAACAGGCCATGGTCGAGTGCCACGGCTCGCAATGCGGCTTTTGCACCCCGGGCTTTGTGATGTCGTTGTTTGCCCTGCAAAAAAACAGCGACACCCCGGATAGCCACAAGGCTCACGAAGCCCTGGCCGGCAACCTGTGCCGCTGCACCGGTTATCGCCCGATCCTCGCCGCCGCCGAGCAAGCCTGCTGCAACAAGCCCCAGGACCAGTTCGACAGCCGCGAGGCCCAGACCATCGCCCGCCTCAAGGCCATCGCGCCCACCCAAACCTGCGAGCTCAACAGCGGCGACAAACGCTGCCTGGTACCGCTGACCGTCGCCGACCTGGCCGACCTCTACGACGCCTACCCTCAAGCCCGCCTGCTGGCGGGCGGCACCGACCTGGCGCTGGAAGTTACCCAGTTTCACCGCACGCTGCCGGTAATGATCTATGTGGGCAACATCGCGGATATGAAGCGCATCGAACGCTTCGACGACCGCCTGGAAATCGGCGCCGCCGCCGTCCTGTCCGACTGCTACGCGGCGCTGAACGCCGAGTACCCCGACTTCGGCGACCTGCTGCAACGCTTTGCGTCCTTGCAGATCCGCAACCAGGGCACCCTGGGCGGCAACATCGGCAACGCCTCGCCCATTGGCGACTCGCCGCCCCTGCTGATCGCGCTGGGGGCGCAGATCGTGCTGTGCAAGGGCAGCACCCGGCGCACGCTGGCGCTGGAGGACTACTTCATCGACTACCGCGTGACCGCCCGCCAGGACAGCGAATTCATCGAGAAGATCATCGTGCCCAAGGGCCACTCGCTGTTTCGCGCCTACAAGGTGTCCAAGCGTCTGGACGACGACATTTCCGCCGTCTGCGCCGCCTTTAACCTGACCCTCGACAACGGCGTGATCAGCGCCGCCCGCGTGGCCTTTGGCGGCATGGCGGCCACCCCCAAGCGCGCCAAGCAGTGCGAAGCCGCCCTGCTCGGCGCGCCCTGGACGTCCGCCACCGTGGAAACAGCCTGCGCGGCCCTGGCCCAAGACTTCACCCCGCTGTCGGACTTTCGCGCCAGCAAGGAGTACCGCCTGCTCAGCGCCCAGAACCTGCTGCGCAAGTACTTCATCGAACTGCAAACCCCGCACATCGAAACCCGGGTGACCGCTTATGTCTAACCATCACGGCGTCGTGAAAACCCAGGCCGAACTCGCCGAACTGTTTGCCCAGGACCTCACCACCGGGGTGGGCCGCAGCGTCAAGCACGACAGTGCCGCCAAGCACGTGTCCGGCGAGGCGCAGTACATCGATGACCGCCTGGAATTCCCTAACCAGTTGCATGTGTATGCGCGCCTGTCCGACCGCGCCCACGCGCGGATCCTCAGCATCGACACCATGCCCTGCTACGCCGTTGAAGGCGTGCGCCTGGTCATCACCCATGAAGACGTGCCGGGCCTCAAAGACATCGGCCCGCTGCTGCCGGGCGACCCGCTGCTGGCTATCGACACCGTGCAGTACGTGGGCCAGGTGGTGCTGGCCGTGGCCGCCCGCGACCTGGACACCGCCCGCAAGGCCGCCATGGCCGCCGTGATCGAATACCAGGACCTGGAGCCGGTGCTGGACGTGGTCGAGGCGTTTCGCAATAAACATTTCGTACTCGACAGCCACACCCACCAACGCGGCGACGCCGCCGCTGCACTGGCCAGCGCCCGGCACCGCCTGCAAGGCACGCTGCACATCGGGGGCCAGGAACACTTCTACCTGGAAACCCAGATCTCCTCGGTGATGCCCACCGAAGACGGCGGCATGATCGTCTACTGCTCCACGCAAAACCCCACCGAAGTGCAAAAACTGGTGGCCGAAGTGCTGGACGTGTCGATGAATAAGATCGTGGTGGACATGCGCCGCATGGGCGGCGGCTTTGGCGGCAAGGAAACCCAGGCCGCCAGCCCCGCCTGCCTGTGTGCGGTGGTCGCGCACCTCACCGGCCAGCCCACCAAAATGCGCCTGCCGCGCGTTGAAGACATGCTGATGACCGGCAAGCGCCACCCCTTCTATATCGAATACGACGTGGGCTTTGATGATAGCGGCCGCCTCACCGGCATCCAGCTGGAACTGGCGGGCAACTGCGGTTACTCGCCAGACCTGTCCAACTCGATCGTCGACCGCGCGATGTTCCACGCCGATAACGCCTATTACCTGGGCGACGCCACCGTCAACGGCCACCGCTGCAAGACCAACACCGCCTCCAACACCGCTTACCGGGGGTTTGGCGGCCCGCAAGGCATGGTCGCCATCGAAGAAGTGATGGACACCATCGCCCGCCACCTGGGCCTGGACCCGCTGGCCGTGCGCAAGGCCAATTACTACGGCAAGACCGAGCGCAACGTCACTCACTACCACCAGATCGTCGAGCACAACCTGCTCCTGGAGATGACCGCAGAGCTTGAGGCCAGCAGCCAATACGCCGAGCGCCGCGAAGCGATTCGCCTGTTCAACGCCCACAGCCCCGTCCTGAAAAAAGGCCTGGCGCTGACCCCGGTGAAATTCGGCATTTCGTTTACCGCCAGTTTCCTCAACCAGGCGGGCGCGCTGATTCACATCTACACCGACGGCAGCATCCACCTGAACCACGGCGGCACCGAGATGGGCCAGGGCCTGAACACCAAGGTCGCGCAGGTGGTGGCCGAAGTGTTCCAGGTGGACATCGATCGCGTGCAGATCACCGCCACCAACACCGACAAGGTGCCGAACACCTCGCCCACCGCGGCCTCCAGCGGCGCCGACCTGAACGGCAAGGCCGCGCAGAACGCCGCCGAAACCCTCAAGCAGCGCCTGGTGGAATTTGCCACGCGCCACTACCACGTCAGCGAAGCGGACGTGGTGTTTCACAACGGCCTTGTGCGCGTGCGCGATCAGCTCCTGAGCTTTGAAACGCTGGTCCAGCAGGCGTATTTCGCCCAGGTGTCGCTGTCCAGTACCGGGTTCTACAAGACCCCCAAAATCTATTACGACCGCAGCCAGGCACGGGGCCGGCCGTTTTATTACTTCGCCTTTGGCGCCGCCTGTTGCGAAGTGATCGTCGACACCCTCACCGGCGAATACAAAATGTTGCGCACCGACATCCTGCACGACGTGGGCGCCTCGTTGAACCCGGCCATCGACATCGGCCAGGTCGAGGGCGGTTTCGTGCAGGGCATGGGCTGGCTGACCATGGAGGAGTTGGTGTGGAACAACAAAGGCAAGCTGATGACCAACGGCCCGGCCAGCTACAAGATCCCGGCCGTGGCCGACATGCCGTTGGACCTGCGGGTAAAACTGGTGGAAAACCGCAAAAACCCCGAAGACACGGTGTTCCACTCCAAAGCCGTGGGCGAGCCGCCGTTCATGCTCGGCATTGCCGCGTGGTGCGCGATCAAGGACGCGGTGGCGAGCCTGGGTGATTACCGCCACCAGCCAAAGATCGATGCACCTGCCACGCCAGAAAGAGTCTTGTGGGGTTGTGAGCAAATGCGCCAGTTGCAGCCCGTAAAAGCGGCTGAGGCACCCACCGAGATGGCTTCGCTTTAGCCATTGCAGCCCCCCAAGAGGTGATTATGAACGACTGGATCAGCGCCCTCGCCCACCTGCAGAACCGGGGCGAACCCTGCGTACTGGTGACCATCATCGAGGAGCTTGGCTCCACGCCGCGCAATGCCGGTTCAAAAATGGTCATCAGCGCCGACCAGGCCTTTGACACCATCGGCGGCGGGCACCTGGAGTACAAGGCCATGCAACTGGCCCGCGACATGCTCGTGCGCGGCCAGCAAAACACCCACCTGGAGCGCTTCAACCTCGGCGCCAGCCTGGGCCAGTGTTGCGGCGGCGTGACCGTGTTGCTGTTCGAGCCCATGGGCCAGGTGCAGGCCCACATCGCGGTGTTTGGTGCCGGCCACGTGGGCCGTGCGCTGGTGCCGTTGCTGGCCAGCCTGCCGTGCCGGGTCAGTTGGATCGACTCCCGGGAACAGGAGTTTCCACCGCATATCCCGCAAGGCGTGCGTAAAGTCGTCAGTGAGGAGCCAGTGGACGAAATTACCGACTTGCCGGTGGGCAGTTACTGCATCGTCATGACCCACAATCACGCGCTCGACCTGGAACTCACCGCCGCCCTGCTCAAGCGCAACGATTTCACCTACTTCGGCCTCATCGGCTCGAAAACCAAACGCGTGAAGTTCGAGCACCGCCTGCGCGAGCGCGGTTTCGATAACGCGCAGTTGCAACGCATGCGCTGCCCCATGGGGCTTTCCGAGGTCAAAGGCAAACTGCCGGTAGAAATCGCCATCTCCATCGCGGGCGAAATCATCGCCACCTATAACGCTAATTTCGGCCAGCACCTTGCGAGCGCCGAACCCATCGCCAAACTGCTGCCGGCCTCGCGCCGCAGCCAAGCTATCAATTGAGACTGCCATGCCTTTGACTCACAACGCTTACCGTGCCGCCCTGTTGCACAGCATTGCCGACCCTGCCGAAGTGGGTGTCGACGCGTCCTACGAGTATTTCGAAGACGGCCTGCTGGTAATCGAGAACGGTCGGATCAGCGCCATCGGCCACGCCAGCGACCTGCTGCCCACGCTGCCCGCGGGCGTGGAGGTCACCCATTACCCGGACGCGCTGATCACCCCTGGCTTGATCGACACGCATATCCACCTGCCGCAAACCGGCATGATCGGCGCTTATGGCGAGCAATTGCTGGACTGGCTCAACACCTACACCTTCCCGTGCGAAAGCCAGTTCGCCGACGCGGCCCATGCCGAGGCCGTCGCGGATATTTTCATCAAGGAGCTGCTGCGCAACGGCACCACCACCGCGCTGGTGTTCGCCAGCGTGCACCCGCAGTCGGTAAACGCGTTTTTCGAGGCGGCCGAGAAGCTCGACCTGCGCATGATCGCCGGCAAAGTGTTGATGGACCGCAACGCGCCGGACTACCTGACCGACACCGCCGACACCGGCTACGCGCAAAGCAAGGAGCTGATCGAACGCTGGCATGGCAAAGGCCGCTTGCACTACGCCGTCACGCCACGTTTCGCCCCCACCAGTACACCGCAGCAACTGGCTTTCGCCGGGCAATTACTGGCCGAGTACCCCGGGCTGTACATGCAGACGCACATCAGTGAAAATCCGCAGGAAGTGCAATGGGTCAAGGCGCTGTTCCCAGAGCGCAGCGGTTACCTGGACGTGTACGACCATTACCACTTGCTGGGGGAACGCTCGGTGTTCGCCCACGGTGTGCACCTGTGTGACGAGGAATGCGCGCGGCTGGCAGAAACCGGCTCGGCGGTGGCGTTCTGCCCGACGTCGAACCTGTTTCTGGGCAGTGGGTTGTTCAACCTGCCAATGGCCGAAAAGCACAAGCTCCCTGTGGGCCTGGGCACCGACGTGGGCGGCGGCACCAGCTTTTCGCTGCTGCACACGTTGAACGAGGCCTACAAGGTCATGCAGTTGCAGGGCGCACGGCTGAGCCCGTTCAAATCGCTGTACCTGGCAACGTTGGGCGGTGCGCGGGCGCTGCGGCTGGAGGACAAGATCGGCACGCTGCAACCGGGCACAGAGGCAGACTTTGTGGTGCTGGACTACCACGCCACGCCGCTGCTCAGCTATCGCCTCAAGCAGGCCACTCACATTGCCGAGACGTTGTTTGTATTGATGACGCTGGGGGATGACCGGACGGTGTCGCACACCTATGCCGCGGGCCAGTTGGTGCACCAGCGCTGAGGCTTGCCACGGCGCCAGGCAACGGTGGGAGCCCGCGTGCTCCCACAGGGTTCAACCGGGTTTACAGCTTTACCGAAGGGCGCCCCGGCTTTTTGGTTTGCAGCAGGTGCGAGAACACCGCGTGCAAATCATCCGACGCGCTTTCTTCGTCGAGGTTGAGCTTGCTGTCGATGTGATCCATGTGATGCATCATCAGGTCCACCGCCAGCGCGGCGTCCCGCGCTTGGATCGCATCGATCAACTGGGTGTGCTCATCGTAGGAGCAGTGCGAGCGGTTGCCGCTTTCGTACTGCGCGATGATCAATGACGTCTGCGACACCAGGCTGCGCTGGAAGCTGATCAGCGGAGCGTTTTTTGCAGCCTCCGCCAGCTTCAGGTGGAACTCGCCGGAAAGGCGGATACCGGCACCGCGGTCGCCACGGGAAAAACTGTCACGCTCCTCATTGACCATCTGGCGCAGCTCGGCCAGTTGCTCGGCGGTGGCATGTTGTACCGCAAGTTCGGTGATCGCACGCTCCACCAACCGGCGGGCGAGGAACACCTGGCGGGCCTCCTCCACGCTGGGGCTGGCCACCACCGCGCCGCGATTGGGGCGCAGCAACACCACGCCTTCATGGGCCAGGCGCGACAGGGCGCGACGAATGATGGTGCGGCTCACGCCGAAGATTTCCCCGAGTGCCTCCTCGCTCAATTTGGTCCCGGGCGCCAGGCGTTGTTCGAGGATCGCCTCGAAGATATGCGCGTAGACGATATCGTCCTGGGTTCCACTGCGACCGGCCTTGCCAGCGCGCGGTTGTTTCTTGAGAGGTTGCAACTGTTCGTTCATGGGCACTCGGGTCGGGAGAACGGCGGCGAATTAACGGTAATACGGCAACGACGGGGCGCTGGCAAGTATCACCCAAAAACAGGGCACATTGTACACAACCCATTGCACCAACACACTGTACGGCTGTTTGCGGCCCCGGCTGTATTGCAAAGCTTTGTAACGTTTGAGTTTAGGCTTGAATTCGCGCGCTCTCCTGCACACAGCCCTCCGGTAAAAGGAACACCGCCCCATGACCCAAGCCCTCCCGCGCCCGCTGGCCGATACCTCTCCCTCTGCGATCGTCGCAGGCTTCATCGCCATGATGACCGGCTACACCAGTTCCCTGGTGCTGATGTTCCAGGCCGGCCAGGCGGCGGACCTCACGACGGCGCAGATTTCTTCGTGGATCTGGGCGCTGTCCATCGGCATGGCGGTGTGCAGCATCGGCCTGTCGTTGCGCTATCGCACGCCCATCACCATCGCCTGGTCGACCCCGGGCGCCGCGCTGCTGATCACAAGCCTGGGCGGGGTGAGTTATGGCGAGGCCATCGGTGCCTACGTCACCTGCGCCGTGCTGGTGACGATCTGCGGGCTCACCGGCAGTTTTGAAAAGCTGGTCAAACGCATCCCCGCGTCCCTGGCGGCGGCCTTGCTGGCGGGCATTCTGTTCAAGATCGGCAGCGAGATTTTCGTCGCCGCCCAACACCGCACCGGGTTGGTGCTGGGGATGTTTTTTACCTACCTGATCGTCAAACGTGTGTCACCCCGTTACGCGGTGCTGGCCGCACTGCTGATCGGCACCGTGCTGTCGGGCCTGATGGGCTTGCTGGACTTCAGCGCCTTCCACCTGGAAGTGGCGACGCCGGTGTGGACCACGCCGCACTTCTCGCTGGCCGCGACCATCAGCATCGGCATCCCGCTGTTCGTGGTGGCGATGACCTCGCAAAACATGCCCGGCATCGCCGTGCTGCGCGCCGACGGCTATGACGTGCCCGCCTCGCCACTGATCACCACCACGGGCCTGGCCTCGCTGGTGCTGTCGCCGTTCGGCTCCCACGGTATTAACCTGGCGGCCATCAGCGCAGCGATCTGCACCGGACCGCATGCCCACGAGGACAAGCGCAAACGTTATACGGCGGCAGTGTGGTGCGGGGTGTTCTACGGGATCGCCGGGGTATTCGGCGCGACGTTGGCGGCGTTGTTTGCAGCGCTGCCCAAGGAGCTGGTGCTGTCGATTGCCGCGCTGGCGCTGTTTGGCTCGATCATCAATGGCTTGAGCATTGCCATGAATGAGCCCAGCGAGCGGGAAGCGGCGCTCATTACCTTTATGGTCACGGCATCGGGGCTGACGCTGTTTTCCATCGGTTCGGCGTTTTGGGGAATTGTGGCGGGCGTGGTGACGCTGGTGATTCTCAAGCGTTGAGCGAACGGCAAGCTGCACAGCCCAAGGCGTGCAGCTTGCCACTCACGCCTTACGCCTTGATCGGCGTCTCAGGGTGCCAGGCATCCAGCAGCTCGCTGACTTCAACGCGGGTCAACTCTGGGCGGGCTTTGAGCCAGGCCTCAACGGTTGCGCGCTGTTCTGGGGTCACCGAACCACGGGTGGCTTTGCATACCAGACCGAAGTCTTCGCCGCCCACGTAGTCCAGGCCGTTGCCGTCCATGGCTTCGGTCAGGAATGCGTCGAGGAAAGCGTCAACCGCTTCATCGTCCAAACCTTCTTTGAAATCCAGGTTCAGTTCGAAACCCAGCTCTTGAAATTCATCAACGCACAGTTTTTTGCGCAGACGCCGGGAACGGTTAGTCGCCATTGGAACAATCCTCTTAAGTAATAACGGCGGGCACTCTACCAGTTTCGGGCGGCGATTGCCCGACTCTCTGGGACAGGCGGCACAGTGCCAGTAAAAAAATCCCCGATTACCCGCTATCGTTCAGGCACAAGTGGATCCACCTTGGGGCATAATGCCGACACTTTCATGACCACTGAGGGATTTTCTTACATAGCCCTCGCTTTTTTAACCCTTGCTCAGCAGTAGGGTCTTACTTCTTATGATCAAATCCTTACGTCCATTGTTACTCGCCAGTGTCCTCCTTCCCCTGGCTTTTTCCGTTACCGCCGCCCCCGTCAACACCACCCTGCCGCCCAAGGTCCAGGAAGCGCTCCAAAAGGCCAAGCTGCAAAACAACGCCTTGTCCCTGGTGATGATCCCCCTCAACGGCCCCGGTACGCCGACGGTTTTCAACGCCGATGTGTCGGTCAACCCGGCCTCGACCATGAAGCTGGTCACCACTTATTCGGCCCTGGAAATGCTCGGCCCTAACCATCAGTGGAAAACCGAGTTCTACACCGACGGCACCCTGAGCGGCGGCATTCTGCACGGCAACCTGTTCCTCAGGATGGTCTGAAGTAGGCCACTATGTTTCGACAGCCGAGCCATAGACGCTTTCA